>NZ_JBCGFB010000033.1:0-29145 GCF_038752175.1 Nocardia sp. No.11
GCTGCCCGCCGGGGTACTCGGCGGGCCGAGCACGGGGCCGCGCCCCGACCGGATCCCGCTCGCGCCCGCGCAGCGGCGGATGTGGTTCGTCAACCAGTACGACCCGGCCTCCGGCGCCTACAACATCCCGGTGGTGCTGCGGCTGACCGGACGGCTCGACCTCGCCGCGCTGCGGGCGGCCCTGCTCGACGTGGTCGAGCGGCACGAGGCGCTGCGCACCGTGTACCCCGGCCACGATGGCATCGGCTACCAGGTGGTCGTGGCGCCGGACGACCTCGCCGACCGGATCGAGGTCACCGACATCGACCCCACCCGCCTGGCGGCCGCCGTCCTCGCCTGTGTCACCGAGGGTTTCGATGTCGCCGCCGCGGTTCCCTTGCGGCTGCGGCTGTTCCGCGTCGGTCCCCAGGAACACGTGCTGGCCGTGGTGGTGCACCACATCAGCGCCGACGGCTCCTCGATGGGGCCGCTCGCGCGCGACGTGATGACCGCCTACGCCGCCCGCGCCGCCGGGTCGTCTCCCGCGTGGCGGGCGCCGGCGGTGCAGTTCGCGGACTACACCCTGTGGCAGCGTGATCGGCTCGGCAGCCCCGACGATCCCGAGGCGCTGTCGGCGCGGCAGCTGGCCTATTGGACCGACACCTTGGCGGGACTCCCGGACCGGCTGGAACTGCCCGCCGATCGTCCCCGCCTACCGGTCGCGTCCCTGCGCGCGGGCACCGTCGCCCGCACCGTGGATCCGGAGCTGCGAGCCGGGCTGGAACGTCTCGCCGCCGCCCGCCGGTGCTCGCTGTTCATGGTCCTGCACAGCGCCCTGGCGGTGCTGTTCGCCCGCCTCGGGGGCACCACCGACATCGCGTTGGGCACGCCCGTCGCGGGTCGCGGGGTGGCCGAACTCGACGAAGTGGTAGGCATGTTCGTCAATACGGTGGTGCTGCGCACCGAGGTGCCCGTCGCGCTGCCGTTCACCGACCTGCTCGACCGGGTCCGCCGTACCGACCTCGATGCCTTCGCCCACGCCGACGTCCCCTTCGAGAACCTCGTCGACCTGCTCGAACCCACCCGCTCGGCGGCCCGCCATCCGCTGATCCAGGCCATGTTGATCTTCCAGAACCTGGGCCGCGCCGAGTTCGCGCTACCCGGTCTGGGCGTCGAGGCACTCGAACTGGACCAGCAGAGCCTGCGCTTCGATCTCAGCGTCACCGTCGGTGACGACGGCGCCGAGGGATTGGCGGTCCGCCTGGGCTACGCGACCGACCTGTTCGACCCGAGCACCGCCGCCCGCTTCGCCGACCGCTGGCTGCGCATCCTGCGCGCCGTCGTCGCGAATCCCGCCGTGCCGGTGGGCGATATCGGCCTGCTCGATGCCCGCGAGCGCACGATCCTGCCCGGTGCCGCACTGCCTGCCGTCGTCGCCCCCGCCGTCCTGCCCGATCTGCTCGCCGCCGCCGTCACCACGAACCCGGACGGTGTCGCCGTCATCGACGGGCCGACCCACCTCACCTACCGTGACCTGGACGAGCGCTCGAACCGCTTGGCCCGCACCCTGATCCGCTGCGGCGCGGGTCCCGAGACCCCCGTGGTCATCGCCGTCCGCCGCAGCGCCGCCTCGGTCACCGCCGTCTGGGCCGTCGCCAAGACCGGCGCGCCCTTCGTCCCGGTCGACCCCGCCTATCCCGCCGACCGCATCGCCCAGATCGTCACCGACTCCGGCGCCCACCTCGGCATCACCACCCGCGACGCCACCGCCGTCGATCCGTGGCTCGACGCTCGGACGGCAGCGGGCAGGGCTCCCGGATCGGTGGTGCCGGGCGCGGACGCGATCCCCGCGTTGCGGTGGCTGTTCCTGGACGACCAGGTCGCGGGGGACCTCACCGTGTCGGCCGCGCCGATCGACCCCGCCGAACGCCTGGCACCCCCGCGACCGGCGCACGCCGCCTACCTCATCTTCACCTCCGGATCGACCGGCAGGCCGAAGGGCGTCGTGGTCACCCACGCCGGGCTGGCGAATCTGGTCGCCGCGCAGCGGGAACGGATGAGTATCACCAGCGACTCGCGCGTACTGCACGTGGCCTCACCGGGTTTCGACGCCGCCGTGCTGGAACTGCTGCTGGCCACGGGCGCGGGCGCCGCCCTGGTGGTCGCGGGGCCGACCGCGTACGGCGGGGCCGAGCTCGGCGAGCTGCTCGCCGGGGAACGGGTCACCCATATCGCGCTCACCCCCTCGGCGCTGAGCTCGGTGGACACCGTCGACTACGAGCACCTGCGGGCCATCGTCACCGGCGGCGAACCGTGCCCGCCGGAGCTGGTGCAGCGGTGGGCGGCGCCGGGGCGGGTGCATTTCAACGACTACGGGCCGACCGAGGCCACCATCTGGGCAACCGGCGCGGGCCCGCTGCTGCCCGGCGGCGAGATCACCATCGGCACACCGATTCCGGGCCTGGCCGCGCTGGTGCTCGACGAGCGGCTGCACCCGGTGCCCGATGGCGTCACCGGCGAGCTGTATCTGGCCGGGCCCGCGCTCGCCCGCGGCTACCAGGGCCGCGCCGATCTCACCGCCGCTCGTTTCGTCGCCGACCCGTTCGGCGGCCCGGGCGAACGGATGTATCGCACCGGTGATCTCGTGCGCCGCCGCGCCGGCGCGCTGGACTACCGCGGCCGTGGCGACCTCCAGGTGAAACTGCGCGGCCTGCGCATCGAACTGGGTGAGATCGAATCGGCGCTCATCGCGGACCCGGCGGTGCGGCAGGCCGCCGTCACCGTGTACACCGACCCCGCCGTCGGCGAACTGCTCGTGGCCTACCCGGTGCCCGAACAGCCGGGAACGCTCGACGTCGACGCGGTGAAAGCGGCGCTGGCGCTGCATCTTCCGTCGTACATGGTGCCCTCGGCCTTCGTCGTCCTCGACGCGCTGCCGCGCACCGCCAACGGCAAGCTCGACCGGCGCGCGTTGCCCGCTCCCGACCTCAGAGCCGGCCGGTTCCGGGCTCCGGTCACCGCGGCCGAGCGGGCGGTGGCCGACACCTTCGCCGACCTGCTCGGCGTGCCGAAGGTCGGCCTGGACGACGACTTCTTCGCCCTCGGCGGCAACTCGCTGATCGCGACCAGGATCGCGGCCCGGCTCGGCGCGGCCCTCGATACCCGCGTTCCGGTGCGCACCGTCTTCGACGCGCCGACCGTCGCCGAGCTGGCCGCCGCTATCCGCGCCGACGCGCGCCCGCCGGGCCCGCGTCCGGGCCCACGGCCGCGCTCCGACCGGATTCCGCTCTCGGCCGCGCAGCGGCGGATGTGGTTCCTCAACCGCTACGACCCGGATTCGCCCGCCCAGAACGTGCCGATCGCCGTCGAGGTGGACGGCGAGATCGACCCGGTGGTGTTGCGCGCCGCGGTCGCCGACGTCGCGGCCCGGCATGAATCGCTGCGCACCGTATACCCCGTCGCCGCCGACGGTGACCCGTACCAGGATGTGCGCGCCGACGCCCGGGTGCCGGTGCGGGTGTCGGCGATCGAGCCGGACGGTATCCGGGCGGCGGTGGCGGGTGAGATCGCCCGGGGCTTCGACCTCACCACCGAAGTGCCGGTGCGGGTTGGCCTGTTCCGGATCGCCGCGCAGCGGTCGGTCCTGGCGGTCACCATGCACCACATCGCTTCCGACGGCTGGTCGCTGGCACCGCTGACCCGCGACGTCGCGATCGCCTACGCGGCGCGCCGCGCGGGCACCGCCCCGGCGTGGGCGCCGCTGCCGCTGCAGTACCCCGACTACGCGCTGTGGCAGCACGAAGTGCTCGGCGACGCGGACGATCCCGGCAGCGTGGCGTATCAGCAGCTGGCGTACTGGCGCGACCGCCTCGCGGGACTGCCCGAGGTCTCGGCGCTGCCCAGCGACCATCCGCGCCCGGCGATCCTCACCCACCGGGCGGGACTGGTCGAATTCGAGATCGACGCGACCGTTCAGATCCGGCTGCGCGAACTGGCCCGCTGGCACGGCGTCAGCGTGTTCATGGTGGCGCACGCGGCGCTGGCGGTCCTGCTGGCGCGGCTGTCCGGGACCGAGGAGGTGGCGATCGGTTCGGTCATCGCGGGCCGTGGCGCCGGTGAACTCGACGATCTCATCGGCATGTTCGTCAACACCCTGGTCCTGCGCAGCCGGGTGCGGTCCGCGGACACCTTCGAGGCGCTGCTCGCCGCGACCAAGGACGGCGACCTGGACGCCTTCGGCAATGCCGATGTCCCCTTCGAACAGCTCGTGGAAGTGCTGGCCCCCACCAGGTCCACCGCGCACCACCCGCTGTTCCAGGTGCTGCTGGTCTTCCAGAACTTCGATCGGGAGTCGTTCGATCTGCCCGATCTGCACGTCCGGCCGATCGAGATGCCGCCGGTCGGCGCGAAATTCGACCTGGAGTGGATGCTGGCCGAGGAGTTCGGTCCCGACGGCGCGCCCGCGGGCATGTCGGGCACCCTGACCTTCGCCCGCGACCTGTTCGAGGAATCGACCGCGGCGACCATCGCGCATCGCTTCGTCGACGTGCTCGACGCGGTCACCGCCGATCCCGGCCTGCTGGTCGGCGCGCTCGATGTCACCGCGCCACCCGGCACCGTCGTGCACGCGCTCGCGCCCGCGCCCGCGCACCGCGTCGACCTGCCGTACCGGCCGCCGGTGACGCCGACCGAGCACGCCGTGGTCACCGCGTTCGAGACGGTGCTCGATGTCGACCGGGTCGGCCTGGACGACAACTTCTTCGAGCTGGGCGGCACCTCCATGGTCGCCATCCGGTTGGTCGCGCAGGTGCGCGAGCTGCTCGACTTCCCGATGCCGGTGCAGTGGATGTTCGGCGACCCGTCGCCGGGCGCGCTCGCCGAGCGGATCGCCGTGTCCGGGGACACCCCCGTCGATCCGGCCCTGCGGACGCTGCTGCCGCTGCGTTCCGGCGGCACCGGCCCGGCCCTGTTCTGCGTGCATCCGGCGATCGGCGTCGCCTGGTGCTACGCGGGGCTGTCCGCTCAGCTCGACCCCGGCTATCCGGTCTACGGCCTGCAATCACCCGGGATCGCGGCCGAACGACCCGACCGGCCGCTGCGCGAGCGGGTCGCGCACTACGCCGACGAGATCCAGGCGACCCAGCCCGACGGACCGTACCGGCTGCTCGGCTACTCCGCGGGCGGCCCGATCGCCCACGCGCTCGCGGTGGAACTCCAGCGCCGGGGCGCCCAGGTCGACGCGCTGATCATCCTGGACGGTCGGGCCGACGTCGACCCGGCCAGCGCCGCGGACATGCCGCCGATGCAGGCCCTGCTCGCCGAGTTCGGCGGCCTCGATCCGGCCCGGCTCGGCGGCGGCGACCAGGCCGAACAGGCCGCCCGACTACTACGCGCCGGCGCTGCCGCCGACGCCGTCGATCGAATCGCGCCGACAGCGTCGTCGGCCGATTCCGCGGGGTATCGGGGTACTGCCGCACCGCTGCCCGGCGCCGACAACGAGGTCGGCGCCGGCCCCGGCAACCCGGCCGCCGGACTCCTCGACACCATCAGCGCGGCAGACCTGCGCCGGCTCTACGCCGACTACCAGCAGATCGTCCGCGAAGCCGCCGGCTACGCGCCGGGCGTGTTCGACGGCGACCTGCTGTTCTTCAGCAGCACCAGCGCCCGTCCCGGCTACGCGCCCAACGCCGACACCTGGCGCCCCTACATCAGCGGCGAGATCATCGACCATCAGACCGGGCACGAGCACAACCGGCTCACCGGCCCCGAGGCGCTCGCCGTGATCGGCCCGATCCTGGCGGGCTACCTGCGGCGCTAGGCGACCAGGTCGGCGTACTCGCGGTGCTCGGCGATGTACTTCTCCACGTACCAGCAGGTGGGGATGACCTGGTAGCCGGCGGCGCGGGAATCGTCGAGGCCGAACTTCACCACGTCGGCGGCCACGCCGCGGCCCCGGTACTCCGGGAAGGTCATGGTGTGGTGGAAATCGCGGACCTTGGGGTCGTCCCGTTCGGCGTAGTCGGCGTATCCCGCGAGGACGTCGTCGTGATAGATCTCGTAGCGGGTATCGGCGACGTTGTGCTCGAGCCTGGTGGTCATACCGGATGCTAACCCGGTGCCGGGACGGGTTGTTCCGCTAGAGCACCGCACCGGGGTTGAGGATGCCCTCGGGGTCGAGCGCGTCCTTGATCCGGCGGGTCAGCGCCATCACCTCGGGACCCACCTGATCCGGCAGCCACGCCTTCTTCAATCGGCCGACGCCGTGCTCGCCGGTGATGGTGCCGCCCAGCGCGATGGCGAGGTCCATGATCTCGCCGAAGGCGCGGTGCGCGCGGGCGGTGTTGTCTGGGTCGGTGGGGTCGTGCACGATCAGCGGGTGGGTGTTGCCGTCGCCCGCGTGCGCGATGACCGAGACCAGCACGTCGTTGCGTTCCCCGATGGCGGTGATCCCGGTGATCAGATCACCCAGCCGGGGCAGCGGGACGCCGACGTCCTCGAGCAGCAGCGGTCCGATCCGCTCCACAGCGGGGATCGCGAATCGCCGTGCGGCGGTGAAGGCTTCGCCCTCGGCGGGATCCTCGGTATCGAAAACCTCGGTCGCCCCGGCCTTCTCGCACAGCGACACCATCAACCGCGCTTCGTGCGCGGCGAATTCGCCCGGCGCGTCGGACCGGGCGACCAGCAGCGCGGCGGCGGTGCGGTCCAGCCCCATCCGCATCTCGTCCTCGACGGCGTTGATCGCAACGGTGTCCATGAACTCGAGCATCGCCGGGCGCAGCGTCGAGGTGATGGCCAGGATCGCGTCGGTGGCGGCGGTGAGCGAGCCGAAACTCGCGACGACGGTCGCCTGCGGCGGCTGGGCGGGCAGCAGGCGCAGGGTCAGTTCGGTGATCACCCCGAGCGTGCCCTCGCTGCCGACGAACAGCTTGGTCAGCGACAGTCCGGCCGAGTCCTTCAGCCGCGGTCCGCCCAGCCGCACGGCGGTCCCGTCGGCCAGCACCACCTCCATGCCGAGCACGTAGTCGGTGGTGACGCCGTACTTCACGCAGCACAGCCCGCCCGCGTTGGTCGCCGCGTTGCCGCCGATGGAGCACATCTCGAACGAGGACGGATCGGGCGGATACCACAGGCCTTCCGCCGCGACGGCCCGCTTGACCTCGGCGTTGAGCAGCCCGGGCCCGACGACGGCGGTCCGGGTGACCGCGTCGACGCTGATCGCGCGCATCAGCTCGGTGCTGAGCACGATCCCGCCGTCCACCGCGGTCGCGCCACCGGACAACCCCGACCCGGCCCCGCGCGGCACGACGGGCACCCGCCCCGCGTGCGCCCACCGCAGCGTGGCCACCACGTCGGCGGTGTCGCGCGCCCGCACCACCGCCAGCGGCGTGCCCGCGTCCGGATCGCGCGCCCAGTCCTGCCGGTACCCCGCCAGCAGATCGGGATCGAGGACCACAGCCCCCTCGGACACCGCGGAAATCAACGACTCGAGGTCAACCCTGCTCTCGTCCACCTACTCAAATTAACCCGCGACGACCACCCCGCGTCGGTACTCCGGCCGGACTCGTGAGCAGCGCTGACCCGCCGTGGGAGCGAGCTGGTCACCTGACCGACGTGATGTGCGCCCGACCAAGTGAATTTGCGCATGATTGTGATCCGGCGCGCCCGGTTGGTGTATACGGCGTCCAACCCGTCACAATGCCCATAGCGGGTGTGTCCGTCGGCGATCGGCCGTCGCGCACCCGGCGTGTTTCGCATTCCGCTCTACGGTGCGCTCGCTCGCGCATCGCACACACCGACGCGCCGCGTCGCACCGTACTCGCCGGGAGGGGCCGGAAGATGAAGGAACCGCAGGACCGCAACGAGTTGGTCGGCGCGCTGCTCGCCGCCGAGTTCGCCGATGCCGGGATCGACCCCGATGCCATGCGCCGGGTGCGCGACGGCGAACACGAGGAGTGGCTGTCCGCGCTGGAGGCCACCGGCATGTTCGGCATCCGCGCGCTGGCCGAGATCGCCGGTGAATGGTCCGCCGAACCGCGCCTGCTGCGGGACGCGCTGCTCGCCGAGGCCGACGAGTTCACCCGGCGCCGCTGCCTGGCCGCCTGGACCGCGCTCGGCCGCCCGGTCGTCGAGCAGCCGACCGCGCACGCGGTGGCCGTCGCCGTCCCGCACTGAGGCGGCGCACGCGCCCGTTTGCCGACTGCTCATCTCGGCGTCATCTCGCGCTGGCAGGCTGACGGCGTGGAGCAGCACGCGAGTGTCACCGACTCGATCGCCGACCGGTTCACCCGCTGGTGCGAGGCCGTCGTCGCCCGCCTGCCGTTCGGGCTGGACCGGATCGTGCCCGCGACGCTGCTCGGCTTCGGCCTGATCAACAGTTTCACCTTCGGTGTCGACCTGCTGCTGCTCACGCTGCTGCACACCGGGCTCGGGGTGCCGGTACCGGTGTCGATCACGCTGGCCTATGTCGCCGCCTTCGGCCTGGCCTTCCTGCTCAACCGCACCTTCAACTTCCACTCGCACGCGCCGATGGGCACGCAGGCCGTGGTGTACGCGGCGGTGGTGCTGGTGAACTATCTGGCCTTCATCCTCGGGGTCGGCTCCGGTCTGGTAGCGCTGGGCATGGAGTATCACCTCGCGCGGCTGGCCGCCGGGGCCTGCGAGGCCGTCTACATGTACTCCGCGATGCGCTGGATCGTGTTCCGGCGCAAGCGATCAGCGGATCCGGTCGGCGCCGGGCGCTGAACCGCCGCGCAGCACCTCGGTACGGTCGCCGTCGACCAGGACGACGTCGTCGTCGGTGAGGGCCCAGTGCGGGGTGCCCTCGGCGCGATAGCGGGCCAGCAGCTTCGCGGACTCGCCGTCGGGGTCGGTGGGGGAGTCGAGATGAACCACGAGCGGCCGGTCCACCACACCCAGTCCGTCCCATCGTGATTCGACGCCGGTGGCCGGACGCACCTCGGCGGGGTCGTCCATCGTCTCCAGGCCGTGCAGGTCGGGGGCGAGCAGGCAGGCGCCCGCGCTGTAGCCCGCGTAGACCAGCGCGTCCTCGGCGAGCAGCGCGGGCAGCACGGAATCGGCTCCGCTGCGGGCGAATTGGGCCCGCAGGACGAAGGTGTTCCCGCCGCGCACCCACACCATGGCGAACGCGCGCAGACGCCGCTCCAGTTCACCCGGCGCGCCGAGGTGGTCGCGCAGGTCGACCACTTCCGGCGCGTACCCGTGCTGCCGCAGCGGGGTCAGGTCACTGGCCACCGCCGACGACCACGCGGCAGGCCACGCGTCACAGGCGTTGGGGATCACCGCGACTCGGCCGCCCGGCGCGCCGACGAGCCCGGCGAGCCGGTCGGCGAAGGCGCCGAACCGATACGACGCCAGGAACAACCGCATCAGATGGTGAAGGCCAGGTTCTGCACGAGGCGCTCGCCGAGGGCCTTGTCACCGGTCACGGTGACCTCGTCACGGTGCGCGTCGGCGGTGGTCCGCCCGCCGCGCAAGCGCGCGAAGAGCCCGGAATCCATGCTGATCACGGCGTTCGGTTCGGCGTCGGCGGCGTCGAGCACCGCGCCGCGGCCGTCGAGCACCCCGAGGTGGATCTGCCGGGTGACCGGGCCGGTGAGGTCGAAGGTCAGGCGCGCGCCGTCGGGCGCCTTGGCCCCCTTCACCACGGCCCGGCCCAGCCCGATGGTGAGTTCGGCGAAGGCGGTCTCGGCGCGCGCGCCGCCCTCGGACACCGGGCGGCCGATGCCGTCGGCGAGGTCGAGTTCGTGCATCCAGCAGTCGAACAGGCGCACCCGCATGAACCGCCCGTAGGGCACCTGCCCGACCGGCGACACGGTCGGTGTCTGCCAGGCCTGCTCGTCCATCGCGGCCAGGGCGGCTCGCCGGCGATCGGTGACCTCGTCGAACAGCGCGAGCAGCCGCTTGCCGGACAGCGGGCGTAGTCGGTCGATCCAGATCTCGTTGAGCACCGCGACCTCGTTGCGCACGTGCGGCAGGGTCCGCACGTCGGTCTTGGGCCGCAGCGGGTCGTGCGGGGGCGGGGTCTCGCCGAGCAACCACGACTCGGTGCCGATCACATGCGCGACCACGTCGAACAGCGTCCAGCCCGGCAGCGGCGACGGCTTGCGCCACGCCTTCTCGTCGAGGTCGGCCACCAGGATGCCGATGGCCTCCCACTGCTGGGCGAGCAGGTCGGTCAGCTGCTCGCGGTCGGGCGTGCCCTCGGTCATCCCTGTGCTCCTTCAGCGTCGAGCGCCGTGAGTCCGGCGCGGATCGCGGCCGCGGTCGAGTTCGGTTCGTGGGGGCGGCGCAGCAGGAAGCCCTTGGCGAAGCTGAGCTTGTCCCCGTGTCTACGCGGCACCACGTGCAGGTGCACATGGCCGACGGTCTGGAAGGCCGCGATTCCGTCGTTGAGGATGAGATTGGCGCCGTCGCTGCTCAAGTCGCTACGGCGCAGGGCGCGCGCGAGCCGGTGCCCGGTGCGGAAGAGTGTCGCGCCCAGATCGGGGGCGAGATCGTCGAGCTCGGTGGCATGCTGCTTGGGAACGACCAGGGTGTGCCCGCGGGTGATCGGCCTGATGTCGAGGAACGCGCACACCGCGTCGTCCTCGTAGACCTTGGTCGCGGGCGCGGCACCCGCCACGATCCGACAGAAGACGCAGTCGTTCACAGCGACGACCCTACGGTGTGGCGTGGGTCGCGCAACAGTCCGAACCCCGCACCGACATGACGCGCGTCACGTATGTCGAGTAACCGGTCGGCTGACCAGCATTCGGACGTGGAAGTAAGTAGCCCACCTTCATGTGCGGTCTTGTCCGGCCCTACCTGCGGCGACGAATGTGATCATGGCCGCGGGGCCGCGGCCGCCGTGCGGAAAGGTCGTCAACTTGGCGAAACGGGTCGGGTCTGTCCTATTTCCCAGTGGATGGTCCAGCCCGCCGATGTGACGGGCATCTCGGCTAGGCTCACCGCGAGCCGAGTACAGTAGCGAGGATTTCAGCCGAACCTACTCGCAAGTAACGTCGGCTGACCCGTTGTTCCCCGGCTCGAAGCCAGCACAAGAAGGAAGTCTGACTAGTGGAGACAACGCAAAACGTGGGCGAGGGTTCGCCGCGCGGCGCGCGTGTCGGAGTCGTTCGCGAGTCCGGCCCGGGTGAGCGGCGGGTCGCATTGGTGCCCAAGATCATCCCCGCCCTGTCCAAGCAGGGTGTCGAGGTGGTCGTGGAAGCCGGTGCCGGCCTCGGCGCCCTCATCCCCGACGAAGCCTTTGTCGAGGCGGGCGCGACCATCGGTGATCCGTGGTCGGCCGAGGTCGTGGTCAAGGTCGCCCCGCCCAGCGATGCCGAGGTGGCCAAGCTGTCCTCCGGACAGACTCTGATCGGGTTCCTCACGCCCCGCAACGCCGAGAACCAGATCGGCGCGCTGCGCTCCGCCGGTGTGCAGGCCTTCGCGGTCGAGGCGATTCCGCGTATCTCGCGCGCGCAGGTGATGGACGCGCTGTCCTCGCAGGCCAACGTCGCCGGATACAAGGCCGTGCTGCTCGCCGCCTCGGAGTCCACCCGCTTCTTCCCGATGCTGACCACCGCCGCGGGCACCGTGAAGCCGGCCACCGTGCTGGTGCTCGGCGTCGGTGTCGCCGGTCTGCAGGCGCTGGCCACGGCCAAGCGCCTCGGCGGCCGCACCACCGGCTACGACGTGCGTCCCGAGGTCGCCGACCAGGTGCGCTCGGTCGGCGCCCAGTGGCTCGACCTGGGCATCGACGCCGCCGGTGAGGGTGGCTACGCCCGCGAACTCACCGACGACGAGAAGGCCCAGCAGCAGAAGGCCCTCGAAGACGCCATCAAGGGCTTCGACGTGGTCATCACCACCGCGCTGGTGCCGGGTCGTCCCGCGCCGCGCCTGGTCACCGCCGCCGCCGTGGAGGGCATGAAGCCCGGCAGCGTGATCGTCGACCTGGCCGGGGAGACCGGCGGCAACTGCGAGCTCACCGAGCCCGGACAGACCGTGGTCAAGCACGAGGTGACCATCGCCTCGCCGCTGAACCTGCCCGCCACCATGCCCGAGCACGCCAGCGAGCTGTACTCCAAGAACATCGCGGCCCTGCTGGAGCTGATGCTGGTCGACGGCAAGCTCGCGCCCGATTTCGAGGACCAGGTGCTGGCCGATTCCTGTGTCACCCGTGAGGTGGAAGCCTGATGTACACCGAACTTCTCGCCAATATCGCGATCCTGGTCCTGTCCGGATTCGTCGGCTTCGCCGTCATCTCCAAGGTCCCCAACACCCTGCACACCCCGCTGATGTCGGGCACCAACGCCATCCACGGCATCGTGGTGCTCGGTGCGCTGGTGACGCTGGGCAATGTGAAGGACCCGTCCCTGCTGGTCCAGATCATCCTGTTCGTCGCCGTGGTGTTCGGAACGCTGAACGTCATCGGTGGCTTCGTGGTCACCGACCGCATGCTCGGCATGTTCAAGGGTAAGAAGAAGGCGGCCGAGTGATGCACG
Source organism: Nocardia sp. No.11 (assembly GCF_038752175.1). Taxonomy (NCBI): domain Bacteria; kingdom Bacillati; phylum Actinomycetota; class Actinomycetes; order Mycobacteriales; family Nocardiaceae; genus Nocardia; species Nocardia sp. No.11. The sequence continues at coordinate 12,483 of NZ_JBCGFB010000033.1, forward strand.
CAGTCGACAACATGACCTACCTGGTCAACGGCCTCTACATCGTGGCCTTCTCCATGTTCATCTACGGCCTGATGGGCCTGACCGGTCCGAAGACCGCGGTGCGCGGCAACCAGATCGCCGCGGTCGGCATGGCCATCGCCGTGATCGCCACGCTGATCTCGGTGCGCCACGCGGACCTGATCAACTGGATCCTGATCGGCGCGGGCCTGGTCGTCGGTGTGGCACTGGGTGTTCCGCCCGCCGTGCGCACCAAGATGACCGAGATGCCGCAGCTGGTCGCCGCGTTCAACGGTGTCGGTGGTGGCACGGTCGCGCTCATCGCGTGGGCCGAGTTCATCGACAGCTCGGGCTTCTCGGCGCTGCACGACGAGCCGAACATCCACATCATCATCGGCTCGCTGTTCGCCGCGGTGATCGGTTCGGTCTCGTTCTGGGGCTCGATCATCGCCTTCGCCAAGCTGCAGGAGATCCTGTCCGGCAAGCCGATCAGCGTCGGCCGCCTGCAGCAGCCGCTGAACCTGCTGCTGCTCGTCGGCGCGATCGTGTGCGCCGTGGTCATCGGCCTCGGTGCCGACAACGGCGGCGTCTCGCAGCTGTGGATGATCGGCCTGCTGGTGCTGGCCGGTGTGCTCGGCCTGATGGTCGTGCTGCCGATCGGTGGCGCGGACATGCCGGTCGTCATCTCGCTGCTCAACGCCCTGACCGGGCTGTCGGCCGCGGCCGCGGGCCTGGCGCTGAACAACACCGCGATGATCGTCGCGGGCATGATCGTCGGCGCGTCCGGCACCATCCTGACCAACCTCATGGCCAAGGCCATGAACCGCTCCATCCCGGCCATCGTCGCCGGTGGCTTCGGTGGCGGCGGCGGTGCGGCCGGTGGCGGCGCCGGTGGCGAGAACAAGCAGGCCAAGGCCACCTCGGCCGCCGACGCCGCGATCCAGATGGCCTACGCCAACCAGGTCATCGTGGTGCCCGGCTACGGTATGGCCGTCGCCCAGGCCCAGCACGCGGTCAAGGAGATGGCCTCGCTGCTCGAGGGCAAGGGCGTCGAGGTCAAGTACGCGATCCACCCGGTCGCCGGTCGCATGCCCGGTCACATGAACGTGCTGCTGGCCGAGGCCGAGGTCTCCTACGACGCGATGAAGGAAATGGACGACATCAACGGCGAATTCGGCCGTACCGATGTGGTCCTGGTCATCGGCGCCAACGACGTCACCAACCCGGCCGCCCGCGAGGACAAGTCCAGCCCGATCTACGGCATGCCGGTCCTCAACGTCGACCAGGCCAAGAGCGTCATCGTGCTCAAGCGCTCGATGAACTCCGGCTTCGCCGGCATCGACAATCCGCTGTTCTACGCCGATCACACCTCCATGCTGTTCGGCGACGCCAAGAAGTCCGTCGGTGCGGTCACCGAGGAACTCAAGGCGCTGTAAGTCGCCACGTCCCGGGGCCCTTGCCGTTCATCGCGAACGGCAAGGGCCCCTTGCGTTGTCGGCTCAGAACAGCCGGTTGTACTTGCGGGTCCCCGGGAGATCCGGATAGGGGCAATCGGCGGAACCGGTGCGCAGGGTCGCGGTGGCGTCATCGGGGGCGATCCACTGGAGCTTGCCGCTGTCCAGCCAGGGTCTCAGATCGAAGTCCTTGCTGTTGGAGCCCCAGTTGTCGTCCCAGGCGGCGTACCGGCCCGGAGCCCGAACGACGTCGTAATGGTCACTGCCCCACACCGGTTCGAGCGCGATGCCGCGCGGCCGGTACACGGAGCAGTGGTAGGTGATCGGCCAGCCGGTGTGCGGACCGACCCGCAGCTGGGTGATCACGGCGCGTATCTCGGGATGGCCGAGTACCTGGGGATACACATAGGGCACGTCGGGGCCTACGCGGCGGGCGAACGGCGCGGGCGCGGGCGGGCCGTCGAGCCGCATCGCACCGGCCATCAACAACCAGGTGTGCGGTACGGGGTCCAAGCGGCGAACCGGGTTGGACGACATCCAGAACCACCCGTCGACATCGACGATGTCGAGCGGCCAGTACACCAGCTGTCCGGTGAACGGGCACCGCGAGACCACGATGTCGGGCAGCAGTTCCTGGTACCGGGCGTGGAGCGCGGAGAAACGCTGGTAGGCCGCCCAGCCGTCGTCGGTGGCGCCCAGCTCCTGGTAGCGGGCGGTGAAGTGATTGCCTTCCGCGAGCAGAGCCGAACGCTCGGTGACGAACGGCTCCACTCCGACGATCTTGCGCACCGTTGACCCCCCACTCCCACGCGACTGTCGCGGAACCGACTGTGCCACAGCCGGAATCCTCGGCCAACCCGTCCGTGCGTGGTGCGGTGCCGCCGAAACGCGGCCACCCCGCCCGCTGGAGGTCCGGCGGACGGGGTGATCGGGACGGCGTCGGTGCCCGAGGACTACTTCTTGAAGCGCTCGGCCAGCAGATCGAGGGTCGCCATGGCCTGCCGGTAGTCCGGCCGCTTGCTGGCGGCGGGCAGCTCGTAGACCTGGCCCCGCTGGAAGGCGGGCAGCATGGCCAGCGCCGGGTCCTGCTTCAGCTGGGCGATGTCGCGGCCGCCGTCGAGCTTGATCACGAACAGCACCGGAGCGTCGACGACGGTGCTCAGCAGTTCGGGGCTGAAGGTGACCCAGTCACCGGCCTCGGCCTTGGTCGGGTTGCCCGCCTTCGCTTCGATCTTGTCGTCGACGGTGAAGCCGACCCCGGACAGCAGCGTGGCCAGCGGGGTGTTGGGGGCGAGCAGGATGGGCTTGCCATCGGACTGGGACTGCATCACCGCCGTCGCGCCCTGCGGCAGCCGCACGGCGGATTTCACCTCGTCGACCCGCGTGTTGTAGGCGGTGATCATGCCGTCGACCTTCTCGGGGCGGTTGACGAAGTCGGCCACCGCCTTCAGCTGGTCCTGCCAGTTGGCGAGGTTGGACGCCACCAGCGCGGTGGGCGCGACCGCGGCCAGCTTGTCGTAGTTCTTGATCGTCTGCTGACCCGGCCAGCCCGGTCCGCCGCCGATGATCAGGTCGGGCTGCTGGGCGGCGATGAACTCCAGGTTCAGGTCGTCGCCGGAGGGCACCGCCACGGTGCCCTGTGCCTCGGCATCGGCGGCCCAGGCGGCGGGGAACTCGCCGGGCTGCAACGTGACACCCAGAATCCGTGGATCCGCGGCCTTCACCTTGGCGTCGAGGTCGAACAGGTACCCGGCGAGCGCGCCGTTGAGGACCACGATGCGCTGTGGGTCGGCGGGCACGGTGACCGGGCCCTTGGCGGTTTCCACCTGGCGAGTGCCGGACTCGGCCGCCTGCTCGGAGGTGGAGCTGCCGCAGCCCACCGCCGTCGCGGTCACCGCGACGATCAGGAGAGCGACGGCGGCACGCATGCGTGCCGTCATTCGGTGCGCTGACATGGAGTGATTTCCTTCTTTCTATCCAGGTGGAAGGTCAGGTGCGGATCGCGGGATCCACGTCGAGCAGCGCGGCGACCTCGGTCCAGCCGGTCGGCATCGCGATCTCGTTGTGTGTGTAGGGAAGTCGCCGGACCACCAGGTGCGCGCCCGCGGCCTGCCACCCGGTGAGCTGGGCGTGCACGCGTTCGGGTTCCAGGCCGTTGTCCGCGCAGTACAGGGCCATCGGGCCGCGGTAGCGCGGTGACGCGGACTCGGTGACCATGCGCAGCAGCTCGGTCGCCGCGTTGCGCACCACTTCCGCCAATTCCGGTGCGTACTCCGCGATTTCGGGCAGCAGCGCGTCCATGCCGGAGGGGTCGGCCAGGGTCGCGGCGGCCCGATCGGTCAGGTTCGACAGCGGATGCGAGTCCAGCAGACCAACGAAGCCGACCTGCTCGCCCTCGGCCTCCAGGATGGCCGCCATCGCGTGGGCCAGGTTGCCGCCCAGTGAGTAGCCGAGCAGGTGGTACGGGCCTCGCGGCTGGATGCGGCGCACGGCGTCGAGGTAGAACCGGGCCAGATCGTCGAGCGTGGGTGTGCGCCTGTCCGGCTCGGTGAGCTGGGGCATCTGCACACCGATGATCGGCCGGTCGGCCCGCAGCAGCCGGGCCAGCGGCGCGTACTTCCAGGCGGTGCCGCCGATTTGGTGGATGCAGAACAGCGGTGGGGCCGATCCCTCGGCGCGCAGCTCCAGCACCGGATCGAGGCGGCTGCCCAGACTGGCGAGACCGTCCGCCGGGCGCGCCGCGGTGGGATCGACCGCGCCGATCCGGGCCGCGAGCGCACGTGGTGTGGGAGCGCTGAAGACGTCGTCGAGGACGGCGGGCAGGTCGGCCCGGGTCAACCGGCCGATCAGCCGCACCGCGAGCAGCGAGTGCCCGCCCTGATCGAAGAAGTCGTCGTCCGCGCCGATCTCGTCGATCGACAGGACCGCGGCCATGGCCTGACGGATCGCGTCGAGCAGGCCGGGTTCGGTCGGCGCCGGGACTGTGGTCGCCGTGGCGGGTGTGTGCGCGGGGACCGCCCCGGGCCGGACGGATTCCGGCGCGGGCAGTTCCTGCCGGGCGATCTTCTCGGTCGCGGTGCGCGGGATGTGATCGAGCACCAGGAAAGCGGCGGGAATCATATACGCGGGCAGCGCTGTTCGCAGCTGCTCGCGCACCGCGTCGGTGTCGAGTACGGTCCCGGACTCGGCGATGAGGTAGGCGACCAGGCGCTGGTCACCCGGGGTGTCCTCGCGCAGCAGCACCACCGCGTGGGCCACTCCGGCACAGGTGAGCAGGGCGGATTCGATATCGCCCAGTTCGACGCGCTGGCCGCGCAACTTCACCTGGCTGTCGGTGCGGCCGACGTACTCGAGCTCACCGCGCGGGTTCCTTCGCACGAGATCGCCGGTGCGGTACATCCTTTCGCCCGTCCCGTACGGGTCGGCCACGAAGGCGGCCGCGCTCAGGTCGGGACGGGCCAGGTAGCCGCGCGCCAGCCGGACGCCGGTCAGGTAGAGCTCGCCGACGGTCCCCTCGGGCACCGGCCGCAGCCGGTCGTCGAGAATGCGGATCGGATCGGCGGGCGCGCCGACCGGCACCGAGGTCGTGTCGGCGTCGACGGTCTGGTGGAAGGTGAAGCCGATCGCGGCCTCGGTGGGACCGTAGAAGTTGTACACGGCGGTGCCGGTCAGCGCGCGCATGCGCTGCGCGGTCGCGGGCGGCAGCACCTCACCGCCGGTGAGGACACAGCGCAGGTCCGTGCAGCCCGAGAGGTCGGCCTCCTCGGCGAGCACGGTCAGCAGGGAGGTCGTCATCCACATCGCGGTCACGCGCTCGGTGCTCATGAGCCGCGCCTGGTAGTAGGGATCGCGGTGCCCGCCCGGCCGGGCCAGCACGATCCGCGCGCCGACGCACAGCGGCAGGAACATCTCCAGGAGCGAGGCGTCGAAGATCGGCGGCGTGCGGTAGAGCATGGTGTCGCCCGGCCCGAACCGGCGTTCGCGGTGCAGCCACTCGAAGGTGGAGATGATCGAGGCGTGCGACAGGCTCACGCCCTTGGGCACCCCGGTGGAGCCGGAGGTGAACAGCAGGCAGGCGGTATTGGCCGGGCGCAGCGGCGCGCGCCGGTCGGCGTCGGTGAGCGCCGCGTCGGCGAATCCGCTGCTGTCGGCCTGGTCCAGCGAGCGCAGCACCATGGCGGGCGCGGCCGTGGCGAGGATCTGCTCGACGCGCTGTGCGGGCTGTTCCGGGTCCACCGGCAGGTACACGCCACCGGCCCGGCAGATCGCGTGCGCCGTGACGACCGAATCGATGGAGCGTGGCATGGCGACGGCGACCACGGTCTCGGGACCGACGCCGCGCGAGACGAGCCACCGGGCAAGACGATTCACCCTGGCATCGAATTCGCCGAAGTCGAGGGTGACGTCCTGCGCGGTGATCGCGGGGGCCGCCGGATCGACGGGCGTTCCCCAGACGGCGAGCGTGTCGCCGTGGGGGACCGGCTGTTCGCCGGTGGGCTGTGCGACGGCGGCGGTCGATGTCGTCGCGACCGGCACGGGTGTGAGCGGTGCGAGGAACATCGCGGGACGCAGGTCGGTGTCGGCGATGACCGCGGTCAGGATCTCGACGATCCGCTCGGCGATCCGGGCGAGCGTGCTGTCGTGGACGGCGGCGCGGTCGTGCCAGATCACCAGCGTCAGCTGATCGCCCGGCGGGGCGATCAAGGTCAGCGGATAGTGCGTGTTGCCGTGGTTGTGGAACTCGCCGCGGCGCAGCTCGTGCGACTCCGGCTGTCCGGCAACGGAATTCGGGAAGTTCTCGAAGGCGACCAGGGTGTCGAACAGTGTCCCGAGGCCCGCGATCCGTTCGATCTCCGCCAGGCCCGCGTAGTCGAATTCCTGCATGGCGAACTGGTTGTCCTGTAGCTCGGCCAGCTGCGCGAGCAGCGCGCGCTCGGGGTCCACGGCGCAGCGCACCGGCACGGTGTTGGCGAACAGGCCGACGATGCCGGCCACACCGGGCAGTTCGGCGGGTCTGCCGGAGACGGTCGCGCCGAACACGACGTCGGCGCGTCCGGTGAGCGCGGCCAGGATCAGTGCCCAGGTGCCCTGGACCAGGGTGTTCATCGTCAGGCCGCGGCGGCGGCCCAGCTCGGCCAGTGCCGTGGACAGCGATGCGGGCAGCGGCACCTGCCACTGCCGGAACTCGCGTGCGCGGCCGGTGTCGGTGCGCACCAGCGTGGGTCCGGCGAGTCCGGCCAGCCGCGCCGACCAGGCCGCGCGGACCGCCGCGCGGTCGCGGGTGCCGAGCCAGGCCAGGTAGTCGCGGTAGGAGGCGGGTGCGGGCAGGTCGTCGCCGTGGTAGGCGGCGAGCACCTCGCGCAGGACGATCGGGGTGGACCAGCCGTCGATCACCAGATGATGGGTGTTGAGGACCAGCCGGTGCGCGTCACCGGGCATCCGGATCAGCGTGGCGCGCAACATCGGCGACCGGTCCACCGGGAAGCGGTGCCGGGTCGCTTCGGCTTCCAGCCGGTCGGCGGCGGCTCGCGCCGTGGGCAGCGGCAACCGGGACAGATCGATCTCCCGCCACGGCATGCCCACCGCACGCGGGACGGCCTGCACGGGCTGGTCCAAGCCCGCGTAGTGAAAGGCGGCGGCCATGGTGGGATGGCGGCCGACGACGGTGTCGAACGCGGCCGACAGCCGTGCGCCGTCCAGCGGACCGTGCAGGTCGACGCGGGCGCTCAGCGCGTAGACGTCGTCGGCTCCGTCGCGAATCGCGTGGAACAGCAGCCCTTCCTGCAAGGGGGACAGCGGCAGCAGTTCGGCCAGCGGACCGTGCGCGGTCTCGAGCGCATCGATCGTCTGCTGGGTGACGGCGAGGCCGGGGGCGTCCGACGGCGTGAGCCCGCCGGGGAACAGCACCGCGTGCGCGGCGAACGCCGCCAGCGCGCGGTCGAAGTGCCGCTGGATGTCGGCGACCTGATCCGCGCCGAGAATTCGGCTCGCCGCGGTCCACTCCACCGCCAGCCGGGCGCCACCCGGCTGCGCGGCGGGGGGTTCGTGTACGAAGACGTTGAGCGAAAGTACTTCCGTGAGCGCCTTTTCCGGCGGTTCCGTCACCGCGAACGCGTCCTGGTCGGGCAGCCGCCAGCCTGCGGTGCCCCCGCCCCCGAAGCGCCCGAGATAGTTCAGCAGCACCTCGGGTGCGCGCCGCCCGGCGAGTCGCGGCACGGTCTCCGGGTCGAGCCAGCGCAGCACGCCGTAGCCCACACCGTTGCCGGGGACGGCCCGCTTGGCCTCTTTGACCGCGCGCAGCAGCCGTCCGGCCACCGCGCCGCCTGCCAGGGCGTCGGCCAGCCCGTCCGGGTCGTCGATCCCGGTGGCGGGTGTCCACACCGGGAACTCGGTGGTGAACCAGCCGATGGTGCCGGCGACATCGGTATCGGCACGCGGGGCTTCGCGCCCGTGTCCCTCGACCGTGACGGGCCTGCCGGACTCGAGCGCTTCGCCTCGCTCGTGCCGCCGGGCGTTGAGTGCCAGCACGAGCGCGGCGAGCAGCACGTCGTCGGTCTTGGCCCGATAGGCGCTGGGCAGCGTGGTCAGCAGCGCCTCGGAGACCTCGGCAGCGGCGAAAGTTCTCGTCCGCTGGGCGCTCTCGACGCGGTCCACCGTGTCGAGCGCGCGTTCGCCCAATGTCGCGACGGTGTCGTCACCGAGCGCGCGCTCCCAGTGCGCCAATTCCGGGCGGTGCGCGCCCACGGCGCCGGACTCGGCGAGCAATGTGGCGTAGCGCCGCCACGAACTGCCCTTCGCCGACATCCGCGCCGGACGGTCCTCGCGCGCCGCCGCACACGCCTCGTACAGTTCGGGCACCAGAATGCGCCACGAAACCCCGTCCACCACCAGGTGGTTGGCGACCAGTACCAGCCGGTCGGCGGTTCCCGGCGCGGTGCGCACCACCGCGGCGCGGATCTCGACACCGGCGGCGGGATCGAGTTCCTCCGACAGTGTGGTCGCCACCGACTCGACCAGCGCGTCCACGTCGCTGCGCGGTGTCGCGGCCTTCGCGCCTGCGGGGTGGAGCCGGTCATAGAACAGCTCGCTGACCAGATCCGATGCGCGGACAGTGCCGACACCGGCGACCTCGAGCCGGTCCGATTCGCCGAGGATCAGGCGTAGGGCGTCGTGGCGGTCGAGCAGGGCCTGGAGGCCGGCGGTCAGGTGGTCGAGGGTGAGGTCCTCGAGCAGAGTCAGGGCGGTCCACTGGGCGTAGCCGGTCACCGCGGCGCGATCGGGGTTCGCCGCGAGCAGCGCGGCCACCATAGGGGTGATCGGAACGGGGCCGGTCGCCTCGTCCGGGACCGAGGCGTCGGCGTGCTGGTCGCTCACCTGGGCCGTGGCGGCGATCGTGGCCAGATCACGCTGGGCCAGCAGTGTTTTCGGCGGGACTGCCCAGCCGAGGGCGCGCAGCCGACTGCTCACGCCGATCGCGGTGATGCTGTCGCCGCCGAGCCCGAAGAAGTCGTCGGTGGCGTTGACCTGGGCCATGCCGAGCACCTCGGCCACCGCGCCGCACAGCGCCCGCTCCTGCTCGGTGCGAGCCGGCCGCCCGGTGGAGGTCAGCTGGGGCGCGGGCAGCGCCGCGCGATCGAGCTTGCCGTTCACGGTGGTGGGCAGGGCGTCGAGCACCACGAGCGCCGAGGGCACCAGATGGTCGGGGACCAGGGTGGTGAGCCGGTGCCGCAGCTGATCGCCGTCGAGCGCGCGCCCGGCCTCGGGGACCAGGTAGCCCACCAGCCGCGTGCTGTCGCCGGACGTGCGCACGGTGGCGGCCGCGGCGGCCACGCCGGGCAGCGCGCCGAGCGCGGCCTCGACCTCGCCCAGTTCCACGCGGTAGCCACGGACCTTGATCTGCGCGTCGGCACGGCCGAGATAGTCGTAGCCGCGGCCGGGGAGCCAGCGCGCCCGGTCGCCGGTGCGGTACATGCGCTCGCCGGCCACGAACGGATCGGCGACGAACCGCTCCGCCGTCACCTCGACCCGGCCGAGATAGCCGCGCGCCAATTGCGGCCCCGCCACATACAACTCGCCGATCTCGCCGTCGGGGACCAGGTGCAGCGCACCGTCGAGCAGATAGGCGCGGGTGCCGTCGAGCGGCCCGCCGACATGCGGCAGCGCGCCGGTCACCGGGGCACTGAGCGCGTCGACCGTGGCCTCGGTCGGCCCGTACATGTTGCGGGCGGCCACCCCCGAGGCGACGATGACCGACCACAGCGCGGGCGGGGTCGCCTCGCCGCCGAGCAGCAGCAGCCCGGGACGGTGCGCGCCGGCGAGCAGCCCGTTGTCGATCAGGGCGGTCGCCATCGACGGGGTGGTGTCGACGACGTCGATGCGATCGGCGCCGAACGCGGCGACCTGCGCGGCCGCGTCCTTCTGGATCTCGGTGTCGTACAGGTGCACTCGGTGTCCGCACCACAGCCACAACAGCTGGTCCAGCGCCGCGTCGAAGGCGAACGAGTAGGTGTGCGCGACGTGCAGCCGGCGCCCGCCCGCGCGCTGGGCGGCCTCGGCGTAGACGGTCGACCGATGGTGGTGCAGCAGCTGGGCCATCGCACCGCAGGAGATCTGCACGCCCTTGGGCTTGCCGGTGGACCCCGAGGTGTACACGACGTAGGCCAGATGCGCGGGCGAGCGCGGCGCGGCGAGCTCCGCGGTGGTCAGCGGACCGTCCGCGAGCCCGGCGACGGCCTCGCGAATGCCGCTGTCCGAGAGCCGGATCAGACCGCACACGACGTCGTGGGTCGCTCGTTCGGCCGATGCCGCGTCGGTGATCGGGAGCGGGGCGTCGGACCGATCGGCGAACACCGTCGTCGCGACCGCGTCGTCGGTCAGGATCAGCACCGGCGCGGCGTCGTCGACGATGTCGGCGAGGCGCTGCGCGGGGTGCCCGATGTCGAGGACCAGGTAGGCCGCGCCCGCGTGCCGGACCGCGAGCAGCGCGACGACCAGGTCCACGGTGCGCGGGAGCGCGATCCCGACGATGTCCTCGGGGCCGACGCCGAGGCTGCGCAGGTATCGGGCCAGCCGGTGCACGCGGGCGCCCAGGTCGGCGGCGGTGAGCCGGTGGGCGCCGGCGACGAGCACGATGTCGTCTCCGCGCGCCGCGACCATGCTGTCGAAGACCTCCACCGTGTCCACCGCGCGGCCGGGCAGCGCGGCGCCGGCACGCTCGACAGCGATGCCGTCGCTGATCTCGTTCCGGTACAGGGTGATCGCGCCGATCGGGGTGTCCGCTCCGTCGACCAGTGCGGTGATCAGCGTGACCAGCGCGGCCATCCGCCGCCGGGCCGTGGTGGCGTCGAGCGAGCGGGCGTCGACCTCGAAGCCGAGCTGGATCCGGTCCTCCGACAGCGGGGTGACGGTCAGGCCCAGGTCCTCCGGCGGGCCTCCGGCGACATTGCGCAAGGTGCCGGTGGCGCCGTCGAAGTCGAGCGCGAAGTCGAACGCCTTGAGGTTGATGCCGATGCCGTGCAGCAGCGCGCCGGTCTGGGCGCCGCCGAATTCGCGAGCCAGGTCCTCACCGCGGAACCGCTGGTGCGCGCGCATCTCCCGCAGCGCGTCGGCCACCCGCTTGCCCAGGTCGCCTAGGCGATCCTGGCTGGAAACCGCGATCCGCAGCGGCAGTACGTTGACCGCCATGGACGGGGTGGTGAGGGCGGTCTTGCCGACCCGCGCCATCACCGGCAGGGCGATGATGACATCGGTCTCGCCGAGCAGCCGGTGCACGAACCCGACGTAGCCGGCGACGAGCACATCGGCCCAGGTGATACCGGCGGCGGTGGCCGCCTCCTTGATGCGGGCCACCGCGTCGGCATCGAGGACGGCGCGGGCCTGGTGGGTCCGCTCGACCACGCCCTCGGGCGCGCGGCCGCGACCGTCCAGCGGCGGCAGCGGGGTCAGCCGGTCGCGCCAGTAGTCGCGATCGTGCTGATGTGCCTGGCTCGCCCGGTATTCCAGATCCTCGGCCACCAGCGTCTCGATCGAGCCCCACCGCAGGCGCGGCACGTCACCGCCGCGACGCAGCGCGGTGTAGTGGGCGGCGACCCGGCGCGAGACCATGGCCGCGCTGTAGCCGTCGATGATCAGGTGGTGGTAGAGCTGGATGCACCACACCTCGGTGTCGGTGAGGCGCAGCAGCGTGTAGGTGTAGAGCTGCCGGTCGACCATGGCGCGGCAATAGGTGGCGGAGCGTTCGCGTTCGGCCGCGACCAGCCGGTGCGCGGCCGCGATCGGGTCGGCCTCGCCACGCAGGTCGACCAGCGGACGCAGATCGGGTTCGTGCTCGGTGATCCGCTGGCGCGGGCCGTCCGGGGTGTCGGCGAATCGCAGTCGCATGGTGTCGGTTTCGGCGATGGTGCGGCGAATCGCGGTGTCCAGCGCAGCGACATCGAGTGGCTCGGGTCCGGCGATCTCGAGTACCTCGCCGACCAGGTAGCTGAGCGAGTCGGGATCCAGGCGCTGGGCGTTCCAGATGCCCAGTTGCGCTCCGGTGAGCGGTAATCCGGGAGTTTCGGCGCTTACGTCGTCCCGTTCCACCGAACTCACAACGACTCCTTCATCAACGTTCTCGACCCCCGCGCGCAGGCGATCCCGGCCGGCGAAGAGCGCAGCGGGACGCGGCGGAGGTAGGTTAGCCTAAGTTTATTTCTAATGGCGGAATGTGGCCCGCGTCACCGCATCCGGCGCGGTACCGATGACGCGGGGCCTGGTCAGGCGTCTGCTTCGATCCGGGCCGGATCGAGGTGACGCAGCAGCTCCGCGGTGCCGGTGACCGCCCCGCATCGCCGCGCGACGTAGTTGAGCGCCATCACGTGCTCGTCGCGGCTGAAGTCCGCGGTCGCGTCGTGGACGAGGAACGGGCGCACGTCGCTCATGAAGGCCTCGGCGGCACTGAGCATGCAGCCCATGTGGGTGTAGACGCCGGTGACCAGGAGCTGATCGCGCTGGTAGTAGGCGAGCAGCTCGCGCAGGTCGGTGCGCTGGAACGCCGAATACCGCCACTTGGTCACCTGGATGTCCTGCGGTTCCGGGGCGATGGCATTGATGACGTGGGTGTCGGCCCCCTCGGCCATGCCGCTGCCCCAGAAGTCGGCGAGGATGCCACGCCGGGAGGGATGCTGGTTGCCGGGTTGCATGGTGTAGATCACCGGGATGCCCAGCTCGTGGCAACGGTCGCGCAGCAGGGCGATGTTCGCGATCAGGGTGCGGGCGGGATCGCGGTGCACGTCGTAGGCGTCGAGGAAATACTGCTGCATGTCGTGGATCAGCAGCGCGCAGCGCCCGGGCTCGGCGGTCCAGTCGACCTGGCCGGCGGGGACCTCGTCGGCGCCCGGCATCGGATAGGGCGCGATCGGGGGGATAGGCATAGCGGTCTCTCGTTCGGGGGAAGTCGGCCTCAGCCGACGGTGACGGGCAGATCCGCGATACCGAGCGGACCGAGGATGCGCTGGAACTTGCCGGTGGTCTCGGCCAGTTCGGCGGCCGGATCGGATTCGGCGACGATGCCGCCGCCCGCGTGCGCGAGCAGCGTGGTGCCGTCGGCGGACAGCTCGGCGCAGCGGATGCTCACCATCCACTCACCGTTGCCGTCGGCATCGCACCAGCCGACCGCGCCCGCGTAGAAGCCGCGCTCGCCCTCGAGTTCGGCGATGAGCCGCGCGGCCGCGCCGGTGGGCGTGCCGCAGATCGCGGGGGTGGGGTGCAGGGCCGCCGCCAGCTCGAGCGCGGAGGGACCGGCCGGCGGGACCGTCGCCGAGATCGGCGTACCGAGGTGCCACATGGCGGGGGTCTGGGTGAGTTCCGGTGCGGGCGTGCGCACTTCGGCGCAGCGGTCGCTGAGCACGGCCGAGACCTGATCGACGACGTAGCGGTGCTCGGCGTGGTCCTTGGCCGAGGCCAGCAGCGCGTCGGCGGCGGCCCGATCGGCCGCGGCGTCGTCGGCCACCCGGCGCGCGGAACCGGCCAGCGGATGACTCAGCACCTGGTGGCCGCTGCGGCGGGCCAGGATCTCCGGGCTGGAACCGACGAGATGGCGGCCGAGATGGCGGCCGCCGGCGGCGGAGAGGTCGACCAGGAAGCCGTTGGACTGCGGATCCGAGCCCACCATCAGGTCCAGGATGTCGTGCGGGCGGACGGGTCGCGCCGACACCGCGCGAATAGCCCTGGCCAGCACCACCTTCCGGATCGGATGTGCCGGATCGCCGAGGAGCTCGACGGCGCGGGCGACCCGCCGCTGATGTTCCTCCGGATCGGGCACTGCGGCATCGATCTCGAAGTGGGGGACCGAGGTGCGCGGGTCCGGCGTGTGCGGTGCCTCGACGACGCGCACCGACTCCGGCGCCCACAGCGCCGTGGGTGCGCCGGGGGTGAACGGCAGGGCGCCCACGATATGGCTGATCCGCCCACTGCGCAGGGCGGTGACCGCGTCGTGCGCCGAACGGAAGATCGTCCCGCCCCCGGACGCGGACACGGTCCGCCGTGGACGGGACAGCACGAAAGCGGGGTCTGAACTGTCGGTACTGATGGTGATCACCCTTTCGGTCACATGTCGAGCGTTGCGCCACCGTCGACCCGCAGGTCGTGCATGGTGATGTGGCGGGCGCCCTCGGACGCCAGGAAGTGGACGGTTTCGGCGATATCCGCGGGAGCGGCGATGCGGCGCAACGGGATACCCAGCCGGTAGACGGTCGGGTCGCCGTCGAGCAGCGCGGTCTCGGCGGCCGCGTCGATCCGATCGCCGCCGAACATCTCGCGCAGCATGGCGGTGTCGGTGGAGCCGGGGGAGACGAGATTGACCCGCACGCCCAGCGGGGCGACCTGTAGGGCCAGGGCTTTCGTGTAGGCCGTCGCGGCGGCCTTCGCCGCGCCGTAGGCGGCCATGTTCACCCGGGGCATGGCGGCGGCGTTGGAGGAGACCACGACGATCGAGCCGCGCCCGGCCGCGACCATCTCGGTGGCGGCGCGCTGGGTGACCAGCATGGTGGCGGTGGCGTTGACGGTCAGGCAGCGGGTCCACTCGGCGGCGTCGAGTTCGAGCGCGTTGCCGCCGACCATGACTCCCGCCGCGTGCACGACCACGTCGGCGGGCCCGTGCGCGGCGCCGAATCGGTCGAACGCGGTCCGCACGGCCTCGGCATCGCAGACATCGACTTCGACGCCGTGCACGGATTCGGCCGCGTCCCAAGCTTTGTCACGCCCACCCGCGACGGCGCGGTCGACGGCGCGCTGGGCGAGGTCGGCGGCGACGGCGTGCACCGCGCTCTCGCGGTCCCACAGCGACAGCACTCGCGCCTCGGCGGCGAACCTGGCGGCGATCGCGGCGCCGATCCCCCCGGCCGCGCCGGTCACGACAACGGTCTGCCCCGTGGAATAGCCCTTAGACATGAGGTTAGCCTAACCTGAATCGGACGCCGGATGGTTACCTTCCCTCAGAACATCCGACGGGCAGTTCCGCAGATCCGCTGGAAAGAGGTGCTCGACTTGACCGCTCCCGTACTCCCCGGATTCACTCCGTGGCCGCCTGAACAGGCGCAACGCTATCGAGAGCAGAACCTTTGGGCCGGTGAGACATTCGGCGATCTGCTCGCCGCACGCGCGGCCGCGACCCCCGACCGGATCGCCGTCGTCGACGCCGCGAACCGCTGGACCTACGCCGAGCTCGCGCACCGCGCGGGCGCCCTGGCGACCGGTTTGGCCCGCCTCGGGCTGACGCCGGGCGACCGGGTGCTGGTCCAGCTGCCCAACCGCGCCGAATTCGTCGAGGTGATCTTCGCGCTGTTCGAACTGGGCGCGCTGCCGGTGTTCTGTCTGCCCGCCCATCGCGGCGCCGAACTGGTGCCGATCGCCAGGGCGGCGCGGGCGCGCGCCATGATCACCTGCGCGACCCACCAGCGCTTCGACTACGCGGCGCTGGCGGAGTCGGTGCGCGCGGAGGTGCCGAGCCTGCGGCACGTGCTGCTCGTACGCGACGAAACCGGGCCGGTGCGGGGCGAGGGTGTCCACGATCTCGCCGACTTCCGCGACACGCCCACCGAATTGCCGCGCGTCTCGGCGAGTTCGGTTGCGTTCCTGCAACTCTCCGGCGGCAGCACCGGGATTCCGAAGCTCATCGCCCGCACCCACGACGACTACCTCTACAGCGTCCGGCGCAGCGCCGAGATCTGCGAACTCGACAGCGACACGGTCTATCTCGCCACTCTGCCGGTGGCACACAACTTCCCGATGAGCTCGCCGGGCATTCTCGGGGCGCTGTGGGCGGGCGGCACCGTCGCGATGACACCGGACCCCACCCCGGCGACGGCGTTCCCGCTGATCGAGCGGTTCGGCGTCACCATCACCGGCCTGGTCCCGCCGCTGGCCCGGCTGTGGACCGAGCGCGCCGAGGCGGGCGATACGCCGGATCTGTCCAGCCTGCGGGTACTCCAGGTGGGCGGCGCCCGCTGTCAGGAGGAATTGGCCCGCCGGATCGGGCCCGCGCTCGGCGTCACCCTGCAGCAGGTGTTCGGGATGGCCGAGGGCCTGGTCTGCTACACCCGGCTCGACGATCCGATCGAGGTGGTGGTGAGCACCCAGGGGCGGCCGATGTCGGAGTTCGATCGGATCGCGGTCGTCGACGACGACGGCGCCGAGGTGGCGCCGGGCGCCCAAGGCAATCTGATCACCCAGGGCCCGTACACGATTCGCGGCTACTACGACAATCCCGAGGCCGACGCGCGCAGCTTCACCGCCGGGGGTTGGTATCGCACCGGCGATATCGTCTCGGTGCGGCCCGACGGCAATCTGGTGGTCGCGGGCCGCGCCGGTGACTGGGTGAACCGCGGCGGGGAGAAGGTGTCGGCGGAGGAACTCGAGGCGCACCTGCTCGAGCACCCCGACGTGCGCGAGGCGGTGATCGTCGGCACGCCCGATCCCGTTCTCGGCCAGCGCATCTGCGCGTTCGTCCAGCCCGCCGACCCGGCGCGGCGGCTCACTCTCACCTCGGTGCGCTCGTTCGTGCGGGGTCGCGGGGTCGCGGCCTGGAAGATGCCCGACGCGGTGGTCGTGGTCGACCGGTTCCCCGAGACGGGCGTCGGCAAGACCAGCCGCAAGGAGCTGCGGCGATTGCTGGCCGGCGGCGCGCACGGGAACTGAACCGGCCCGGGGGGGGGGGGGCCGCCCCCCCCCCCCCC
>NZ_JBCGFB010000033.1:29188-58498 GCF_038752175.1 Nocardia sp. No.11
AACCGGCCCGGGGTGGCGTGCCCGACACGCCACCCCTCGGCTCAGGCCAGCAGTTCGATCCAGGACCCGAGGACGGGATCGCCCGCGAGCGTGGGGAAGTCGATCTCCGCATGTCCAGCCGACCGCCATTTCTCCACCAGCGCCATGATGCGCACCGAATCGAGCCCGGCATCGAGCAGATCGGTCTCCGTGGTCAGCTCGGCGGGCTCGATACCCAGCGCGGTGGCCACGTCACCGATCACCTGTTCGTCGGTCATGTCTCATTCCTCTCGATCGAAGTCAGCGACGCCGCGCTTCCAGTACCCGGCGATGAGCGAGTCCTTGGGGCCGATGCCCAGGTCGTCGCGGACGATCTTGCGGACTCCGCGCAGGCAGCCCGCCTCACCGGCCACCCACGCGAAGACGCGGTGCCCGGCGGGGACTTCCACGCCGCGCACGGCCTGCTCGAGCAGGTCGCCGGTGCCCGGCTCGCGCTCACCTCGATGCAGCCACCGCACCGCGACGCCGTCGGGGCCGTCGAGCGGGATCTGTTCCTCGGGCCCGGCCACCTCGATCAGCGCCCAGCCGGTGGTCTCGCGCGGCATGCGCTCGAGCAGGCGGGCGATGGCGGGTAGCGCGGTGATGTCACCGACGAGCAGATAGTCGTCATAGGTCTGCGGAATGACGACGCCACCGGGCGGGCCCGCGATGTACACCTTGGTCCCCGGGGTGACCGAGCCCGCCCAGTCGGAGGCGAGGCCACCGGGATGGATGACGAAATCGATGTCGAGTTCGTTGTCTTCGACGCTGTGGCGGCGCACCGTGTACTCCCGCGAGACCGGTCGCGGGTTACCCCACTCGAGCATCGTGCCCTCGAGCTTGGGCAGCCGGAGCACGCCGTCCGCGCCCGGGAAGATCAGCCGCACATGCTCATCGGGGACATAGCTGTGGAACGTCGCGATGTCCGGGCCGCCGAAGGTGATCCGCCGCAGTGCCGCGCCGAGGGGAACGACCCGCACCACCTCGACTTCCTGCAGGCCGATCGGGTACGGCACCTTGGCGTAGTGCTCACCGGCGAGCACCTCGGCGATGTTGTCGGCGTAGGCACTGCGATCCTTCACCCTTGTTCCTTTCTGTACAGCGGCCCGGCGCCGAGCGCCATCAGGCCGGTGAGTATCAGGACGACGACGCCGTAGAGCACGAGCGCCCGTCCGGGAGCGAACATCTGGCCCGCGACACCGGCCACCATCGAGCCGACCGCGGTACCGGCGACCGACTGGACCATCAGCAGGCCCGACATCCGCCCCCGCAGGTGATCGGGCGTGGCCTGCTGCAGCATGGCGTAGCGCAGCACCATGTTCACGGCTCTGGCCAGGCCGAACCCGGCGAGACCGAGGAACACCAGCGCCGCGTGCGACCACAGCCCGGCCGCGATGACGCCGACCGGCATCAGCGCCAGCGAGATCAGCAGGGCCCGGCCGGTATGGACGCGGCTCATCCAGCCGCTGCTGAGCGTGCCGAGCACCGCACCGGCTCCCGGCGCCGCGTAGAGCAGGCCGAGAGTGCCGGCGCCCGCGTCGAGTTCGACATCGGCGAAGGCGGGCAGCAGCACCAGCGGTCCGCTGACGAGCATCCCGATCAGCCCGGTCAGCAGGATGAGCCGGATGGATTCGTGGCGCGCGGCGAAGGCGATGCCCGCCGCGAGCTCGCGCACCGGGTTCTGCAGGTCGCGTTGCGGTGGCGGGGAGGGTCCGATCGCGGTGATCAGCCCGACGGTCGCGGTGGTCGCCAGGGCGCAGAGGAAATAGGCCGTGGCCACACCGGCTTTCGCGACGAGCAGTCCGGCGACCGCCGGGGTGAGCATCGTGCCGAGGTCGGTGGTCAGCGAGACCAGCGCGCCCGCGGCCGCCACCTTCTCCCGGCCCACCAGCACCGGAACCATGGCCATCAGCGCCGAACCGCTCACCCCGCCGGCGAGGCCGTCGACGACGGCGGCGAGATAGATCGCGGGCAGCATCGGATCCGGCAGCACGGCGTTCACCCCGAGCAGCAGGAAGCCGATCCCCGCGGCGCTGCGCGACCATTGGATCACCGTGCGGCGGTCGTAACGGTCGGCGACCACGCCGCCGGCGAGACTGCCGAGGAACAGGGCCGCCGCGGTCGTGGTGGCGACCCCGGCGACCTGCACGCTCGAGCCGGTCAGCTGATAGACCTGCAACGGCAGGGCCACCATCAGCAGCCCGATGCCCAGCACCGACACCAGCCGCGCCGCGAACGCGCACCGGAACGGGCGCGAGGCCCGCAGCGGGCTGAGGTCGATGAGCAGGCCGCCGGCGGCGCTCATGGGCGGCGATCCGTCCGGGGCGATTCGACCGGGCTCACTTGAAGCGCTCCACGAGCAGATCGAGGGTGGTCATGACCGTGCGGTAGTCCGGCCGCGAGCTGGTCGCGGGGAGCTCGAACACGGTGCCCGCCTTGAACGCGGGCAGTGTCGCGTACATCGGATCGGCGCGCAGTTCCTCGAGCGAACGGCCACCGGCGAGCGGGATGGTGAACAGCACCGGCGCATCGATCACGGTGTTGAGCAGTTCGGGGCTGAAGCTGATGAAATCGGCGCTCTGCTCCTTGGCCGGATTGCCCGCCTTGTCCTCGAGCCGCGTGTCCAGCGTGAACCCGACCTCCGAGAGCAGGGTCGGCAGCGCGGCGGTCGGCACGAACAGGGTCGGCTTCTGGCTCTTGATCGACTGCATGACCACGGTCGCGCCGGCCGGCGCCTTGATCTTGCTCTTGGCCTCGGCCAGCTTGGCCTGGTAGTTCGCGATCAGGGTGTCGACCTTGCCCGGCTTGTTCACCGTCGCCGCGATGAACCGCAGCTGGTCCTGCCAGTAGGTGGTCTCGGTCGGCATCAGCACGGTCGGCGCGATGGCGCTGAGCTGGTCGTAGGCGTTCACCGACTGCTGGCCCGGGAAGCCCTGGCCGCCGCCGATGATCAGATCGGGACGCTGCGCGGCGATGAACTCCAGGTTGATGTTCTCACCGGACGGAACCGGCTGGGTGCCTTGCTTCTTCGCGTCCTCGGCCCAGCCGGTCGGGAACTCGCCCGGCTTGTTGGGCACGCCGAGCAGGCGCGGGTCCGCCGCGACGACCGTGGCCTCGAGATCGTAGAGGTAGCCGGCCAGGTTGCCGTTGAGCACCACGATGCGCTGCGGATCGGCGGGAACCTTGATGGGCCCCTTCGCGGACGGCACTTCGCGCGGGCCCGAGTCGGTGGACTCCGAGGTCGAGGTGCCGCACGCGGTGAGCGCCGCGACCAGGGCGAGAACGAGCAGGGCGAGGGCGGCGCGGAGGCGGCCCGATGATCGGTTGCTGAACATGGACGGGGATTTCCTCATTTCTGTCGAACGGCTGCTACTGCGGGTCGGCCCGTGCGTCACTGGACCTGGGCCGCGTTCGTCGCCAGCGGAATCACCAGTGGCGTCCCGGTTTCCGGGTCGTCGACGATCCGGCAGCGCAGCGAGAAGACCTCGTGGACGAGGTCGGCGGTGACGATCTGGGCAGGCGCGCCGGTGGCGACGATCCGCCCGTCCCGCATGGCGATCAGGTGATCGGCGTAGCGGAAGGCGTGGTTCAGGTCGTGCAGGACGGCGACGACCGTGCGGCCCGACTCGCGGTTCAGCGTTCGGCACAGGTCGAGCAGCTGGATCTGGTAGGCGATGTCGAGATAGGTCGTCGGCTCGTCGAGCAGGATGATCGGGGTGTCCTGGGCGAGCACCATGGCGATCCAGACGCGTTGGCGCTGACCGCCCGACAGCTCTTCGACCGGCCGCGCCGACAGCTCGGTGACGCCGGTGGCCGCCATCGCGGCCGCCACGGCCTGCTCGTCGGCCGTGGACCACTGCCGCAGCAGGGTCTGGTGGGGATAGCGGCCGCGCGCGACGAGATCGGCGACCCGGATGCCGTCCGGCGCGGTGGAGGTCTGCGGCAGCAGGCCGATCTGCCTGGCCACCTCCTTCGCGGGCGGCGCGGTGATCGGCTTGCCATCGAGCAACACGGTGCCGGTCTCGGGGGTGAGCAGGCGGGCCAGGGCCCGCAGCAGTGTCGATTTGCCGCAGGCGTTGGGGCCGATGATCACGGTGAACTCGCCGTCGGGGATGTCCACGGAGAGCTGGTCGCTGATCGTGGTGCCCTGGTAGCCGAGGCGGACCCGGTCGGCGCGCAGCCGTGAGGCGTGAGAGTCGGTCATGTCGCTTTCCCTAGTTCCGTCGCGCTTCGGCGACGAGCAGATACGCCAGGTAGAGGCCGCCGATCGAGGCGGTGACGATGCCGACCGGCACGGTGGTCGGCGCGAACGCGTGCTGGGCGATCCAGTCGCAGGTGGCCAGCAGCGTCGCGCCCATCACCGCCGCGGGCACCAGCGCGATCGACGGTGTGCGGGTGAGCCTGCGCGCCAGATGCGGTGCGGCGAGCGCGACGAAGGCGATCGGGCCTGCCACCGCCGTGGCCACCGAGGTGAACGCGACGCTGAGCGCGATCAGCCAGCCGGTCGCCCTGCTGACGTTCAGGCCGAACGCGCGCGCGGTGTCGTCACCGAGCTCGAGGATCCGCAGCCGCGGCGCCGCGGGGATCAGTGTCAGCGCCGGCACCGCCAGGATGATCAGGGTCGGTGCGACCTGCGGCCAGGACAGGCCGTTGAGCGAGCCGGCGCCCCAGGCCGCCGCCGACATCGCCGCGTCCAGGTCGGCGCGCAGGATCAGCCAGGTGTTGATCGAGGCCAGCATGGCACTGACACCGATGCCGACGATGATCATCCGGAAGCCGGTCACGTTGTGCCGGAAGGCGAGCAGGTGGATCACCAGCGCGGCGCCGAGGCCGCCGATGATCGCGCCCGCCGCGGTCTGGAAGTGCCCGCCGCCCAGGGTCAGGATGGCGATCAGCGCGCCGGTGTAGGCGCCGGTGTTGAACCCGATGATGTCGGGGCTGCCCAGCGGATTCCTGGTCACCGACTGCAGGATCGCCCCGCTCACGCCGAGCGCGGCGCCCAGCGCCAGGGCCAGCAGGATGCGCGGCAACCGCCAGTCCCACACCACCAGCCGGTCGAACCGCTCGTCGCCGACGAACAGCGCGCGCAGCACCCGGGCCGGCGGGATCAGGTAGTCGCCGCTGCCCAGCGCGAGCACGGCGGTCGCGAGGGCGATCACCAGCAGCACCGCGCACACCACCACGGTGCGCACGCCGATCCTGGCGGTGAAACCCAGCCGGCGGGGCCGGATCACCAGCATCGCCCGGCCGAAATCGATTCCCGAACTCATACGGCGGCACCTACCTTCGCGCGGCGGGCCAGCCAGATCAGCACCGGTGCGCCGAGGAACGCGGTGATCAGGCCGGCGGGGACCTCGTCGGGGCGGATGATGACGCGGCCCAGCACATCCGCGGTGATCACCAGGATCGGCGCCAGCACCAGCGAGTAGGCGAAGATCCAGCGCTGATCGGGGCCGACCAGCCACCGGGCGATATGCGGGACCGCCAGGCCGACGAAGGCGACCGGGCCCACCGCGGCGGTCGCGGTGCCACACAGCAGGACCAGCGCCAGGGCGGTGCACAGCCGGGTGCGGGTGACGTGCACACCCAGCGATCGCGCCAGGTCGTCGCCGAGGGCCACCGCGTTGAGCGAGCGGGCGCACAGCGCGGCGAGCACCAGCCCGACGACGATGAACGGGGTTGCGCCCGTGACGATCTCGAAGCCGCGTCCGGCCAGCGAGCCGGAGTCCCAGCGACGCATCTCGTCGAAGGCCTTGGGGTCGAGCAGCATCAGGCCGCGGGTGAGTCCGCTGAGCACCGCGGTCGCGGCCACGCCCGCCAGGGTCAGCCGCACCGGATCGGTCCCGGTTCGCCCGGCGGTGCCGAGCCGGTACACGACGACGGAAACCAGTGCGGCGCCCGCGAATCCGAACCAGACGTAGGAAGTGATGTCGCTCACTCCCAGGATTCCGACCGCGATGGTGATCGCGAACGCCGCGCCCGCGTTGACGCCGAGCAGGCCCGGATCGGCCAATGGATTGCGGGTCAGGCCCTGCATCAAGCAGCCCGCGACGCCCAGCGCGGGCCCGGCCAGCAGGCCGAGCAGCGTGCGGGGGAGCCGATACTCCATGACGGTCACGTGGTCGGGTGTGGTGCTCGTCCCCGTCAGCGCCAGCCAGACCTCGCCCACCGGAATCGTTTTCGTGCCGACGAGCAGGCTGAGCGCACAGGCCGCGACCAGCACGGTTACCGCCAGCAACCACCCGCACCACCGCGGACTCTTCATCAGGGGTTTCTCTCTCGCTGCGAACACTGTCTCGAAGGGAGGTTAGCCTAAGCAAGGTCTTGATAGGTGAGGCTTACCTAGCTATGGTCTCGGTTCGTTCGGTCCGCAGTTTGTGCGCCGCGCAGTTCACCACGAGGAACACGAAAGGTTCACCCCCGTGAAAATCACCAAGTTCGCCCTGCTGGCCTCCACTGTCAGCGTTGCCCTCGGCATCGCGGCAGGCACCAGCCACGCAGCCCCCGCCGCGGACCCGAGCGCGCCGATCAACTACACCGCCACCACCACCGAGACCAGCACGGTCATCGGGACCGACTCGGGCTCGCTGGTGGTCGAGGACGGCGTGTTCAAGATCAAGGCGGCCGACGGCACCACCGTCGCCGGCAACGAACTGTCCTTCCGTGTCGACGAATTCGTGTTCCCGATCGCCGCCGACATCTCCGGCCGCACCGCGACCCTGACCCCGCAGTTCGACCTCGCGCACGCCACCTACAAGCCGGTCGCGCTGCCGTACGAGGACAAGGCGCCGTGGAAGAACGAGTACGACCGTGAGCAGGCCGCCTGGAGCCGTCTGGGCAGCACCATCTCCCTGGGCGCCAGCATCGCGACCCTGGTCGGCGGCCTCGGCGGCGGCGCGGTCGGCTGCGNTCTGGGCAGCACCATCTCCCTGGGCGCCAGCATCGCGACCCTGGTCGGCGGCCTCGGCGGCGGCGCGGTCGGCTGCGTGCTCGGCGGCATCGCGGGCGCCACCATCGCCTCGGCCACCATCGTCGGCATGTTCGGCCCGTTCATCCCCGCCGCGGCCGTCGGCTGCGTCGCGGGCATCATGGCCATCGGCGCCCTGGGCACCCTCGCCGGCCAGATCTTCATCACCGCCCCCGTCGCGATCATGGCCGCGGTCCAGTACTTCACCACCATCAACTCCCCGATGCCGAACAACCCCGCGCCCGCCAAGTAGGTCGCCCCAGAACACTCGTGGAGGGGACAACTCGACGAGCTGACGAATCCCGCCCGACTGCGATCGTGCGGGATCTCGTCGTCTCCCGAGCTGTCGTGCCGGGCCCCGAAAACCGCTCGTCGTCGTTGGTTCTGGTCGGGCATCATGCTGGTATGCGCGACCGGCCTGCCCCCGATCCCGGCGAGATCCCGTCGCCGGGACTGGTTGCCGCGTGGGTGGCGCTGGGCACGGTGCCGGCCGAACGGGTCCCGCTCTGGGCGGCGTACTGGCTGGTGGACGGTCATGACGGCGCGGCGCTGCGGGACCTGGCCGGGCTGGGCGACACGGAGTTCCACGAGATCCACGACGTGCTGCCCGCGGCGCTGGCCGACTGCGCCACAGTCGTCCCCGAATCGGCGGTGGCCGCAGCCCAGGTGGCGTTCACCGATCTCGCGCGGATGTGCGCCGTCCACCGCGCCACCGAATCCTGGGTACTGAACAAGGTGTGCGAGATCGTCGTCCGGTCCGACTACGACGCCGGTGTCACCGAACTCCCGCTCGGCCGGATCTACGATCTCGACGACGAGTGGGCGGCGGGCTGGGGTCGAACGCGTGCCGAACTCACACAGAAGATCCGGGACGCGTGCCGAGATCAACTCACCATGAGCCGCGCCGCGACCGGTCGCTGATCCAGCTTCCCCGACGAGCGGCTCGCGCATCGCGGCCGGTGGCAGAATCGTGCGATGACAGCCGACCGGGCCGACCTGCACCGCGAACTCTCGGCCTTTCTGGCTTCCCGCAACGACATCGAGCTGGCCGCGCTCGTGGACGAGGGGCGCGCTGTGGCCCGAGCTTCAACGCATGGCGGGAACTCGCCGCGAATGTCCTTGTCACCGAGGCGGTTCTAGCTGGGGATGCTCGATTGTTCCCGCTGCTCTATCACTGGCGGGTGCTGCCCGGCCGGGCGCCGATCGCGGCCGAACACACCGATATCGACACGGTCGTCGCCGCGCAGGGTGATTCGCCCGCGGTGCGGGTCCGTCTCGAGGCGCTGGCTGCCGCGACGGCGAGCCTCGTGCTGTTCTGCGAATACCTTCCGTACGGGATAGCGGACTGGCTGCGGGAGGACCCGGTGGGCAGGGCCGTGGTCGTCGAGCGGCAGATGTCGGAGATCGTGGGGTTCCTCGGCGATCGGGAATTACTGCATATGGACGGGCATTTCGGCAATCTGCGCAGCGACGGGGAGCGGATCTATCTCACCGACTTCGGGCTGGTCACCTCGCCGCGTTTCGACTTGTCGGACGCCGAGCGCGAATTCGTCGCACGTCACGTGACGCATGACGCCGACTATCTCGCCATGCGACTGGTCAACTGGGTGGTGACCGATATCTGCGGAATACCGACGCCGGCCGGGAGTGCCCCCTTCGCCCGCAACGAGTACGTACTCCGATGCGCGGCGGGGCATATCCCCGACGACGTGGCACCGGTCGTAGCCGCGATCCTGGCTCGCCACGCACCCGCCGCGGCGACGCTGAACGCCTTCTACAGGAAACTGTTCGCAGGCGAGGTCCACGCGGAATACCCCGGCACAGCGAGAGCGGCCGATTCCCAGGTCGGTCGTCGGCACGGGCCGCCAGGGGACTAGCTCGGGTCGGCGTCCGGGGTGGGCGTTGCGTCGTTCGGGGCCGGGAGGTGACGGAGCAGAACCAGCACCAGGACCGTGGCGACCGCGGTGAGGCCGATGGCGACCAGTGAATTCACCTGGAGGGCATGGGTGTAGGCCTGGCGGGCGAGAGTGGCGAGTTCGGCGCCGAGGGTTTCCGGGAGCATGGCGGCGACGTGGAGAGCTCCGGCCAGGGTGTCCTCGGCGGCGTGGGTGACCTCGGTGGGCAGCCCGGCGGGCAGGCTCTCGGTCATCCGGCCGCGGTAGACCGCGGTTCCGATGCTGCCGATCACGGCGACACCGAGCGCGGCGGACAGTTCCTGGCCGGTCTCGGAGATCGCGGACGCGGCGCCGGCGCGGGCCGGGTCGACGGCGCCGACGATCAGGTCCAGGCCGAGCACGAACATCGGACTCAGGCCGAGGGAGAACACGACCATGCCGGTGACGATCAGCGCGAGGTCGTCGGCGCCGGAGAGCTGGGTGAAGATCGCGTACCCGGCCATGGCGATCACCAGCCCGCCCGCCATCAGATAGGCCGGCCGCACCCGTGGTGCGAGGGCGCTCACCACTCCGGCCGCCACGACCATCGCCGCGGCCTGCGGCACCGTCCACAGCCCGGCTTCGAAGGCCGACAGCCCGAGTACCAGTTGCAGGTACTGCGACAGCAGCAGGAACAGTCCGCCCATGGCGAGCATGGCGACCATCAGCGCGACGAGCGAACCGCTGAATCGCACATTGCCGAACAGCCGCAGGTCGATGAGCGGATCGGTGAGCCGCCGCTGCCGCAGGACGAACACCGTGCCCAGCACCAGTCCGGTCCCCAGCACCGCGATCGCGTCGACCGCCCAGCCGTCCTTGGCCAGTTCCTTGATGCCGTAGATGACGGCCATCACCGACAGCAGCGACAACACCGCGCTCAGCACATCGAGCCTGCCCGGATTCGGGTCCTTGTACTCGGGCAACAGGATCGGCCCGGCCACCAGCAGCAGCACCATCGCGGGCACCGCGACCAGGAACACCGAGCCCCACCAGAAGTTCTCCAGCATCGCCCCGCCGACCAGCGGGCCGATCACCATGCCGATCATGAAGCTGG
The DNA here is from genome assembly GCF_038752175.1 of Nocardia sp. No.11. Lineage (NCBI taxonomy): Bacteria > Bacillati > Actinomycetota > Actinomycetes > Mycobacteriales > Nocardiaceae > Nocardia > Nocardia sp. No.11. The sequence goes on from NZ_JBCGFB010000033.1 coordinate 39,162, forward strand.
TCATCCACACGCTGATCGCGGTGGTGCGCTGGCGGTCGTCGTGGAACATGTTGCGGATCAGCGCCAGCGTCGACGGCATCAGGGTCGCGCCCGCGATGCCGAGCAGCGCCCGCGTGCCGATCAGCATGTTCGCGCTGGTGGAGTACGCGGCGACGATCGAGGCGACGCCGAACGCGAGCGCGCCGATCATCAGCAGCCGGCGCCTGCCGATCCGGTCACCGACGGTGCCCATGGTGATGAGGAATCCGGCGACCAGGAAGCCGTAGATGTCGAGGATCCACAGCAGCTGGGAGCTGCTCGGTTGCAGCGCCTCGCTGATCTGCGGGATGGCGAGGTAGAGGACGCTCAGATCCATCGAGATCAACAGCGTCGGCAGGGCGAGTACCGCCAGTCCGATCCACTCCCTGAGCCCGGCCGTCGTGGTGGGTTCGCCTGCGGCCTGCTCGCTCTGCGTGGACGTCACGGCACCGACGTTACCGACGAATCGACCGCATGTGCCAGGCGTTTTCGGCGCCGCGGCCAGTCCGCCCGCCGAGAAGTCATTGGACATTGCCGGGCCGGTGCCGCGAGGATGGGCGCGGTGTCCACACGTAATGAACAGCTCAGGCTCGTCGATCCGCCGCGTCAGCCGGAGGATCCGGGCGAGCGGTTTCCGTGGTCGGCGGCCATCGACTCCACCTACTCGACCCGCGACGCCATCGACGCGCTGGCGCTCGCGCCGTTCCTGCGCGGTGACCAGTCCTTCGCCCGGCAGGCGCACCTGGATCGGGTGCGCCCCGACGCGCCCCTGCGCCCGGCCGACTCCCGGATCGTGCGCTCGGTGGCCGACGACGACAGCAGCGCGTTGCTGGTCGAAGGCGACGGCTGGTCGCTGCGGGCGGTGCGCTGGGCGGGCGGGTCGGCCACGGTCGAGGTGACCGCGGTCAGCGACGAACTCGCCGTCGCCGTGCTGGCCGGGGCCACGGCCGACGCCGTGCAGCCGCCGGGTGCCGGCGCCACCGTGGAAATGGGCTTCTGGCACATGGATGTCCGGCGGCCGCTGCGCAGGCGCCGCCAGATCAGCGCGCCCGCCTGGGCGGAGATCCGCGGCAACTACGCCGCGCCGGTCTCGGCGAGCATGGATCGGTTGATGGCGCTCGAGGTCGCCGAGATCAGAGGCAGGCTGGTGCTGCTGCACGGCGAACCGGGCACCGGCAAGACCACCGCGTTGCGCGCGCTCGCGCGGGCGTGGTCGTCGTGGTGTCAGGTCGACTGTGTCGTCGACCCCGAGGAACTGTTCAGCAATCCCGGCTATCTCATGGAAGTGGCGGCGGGCGCCGACGGCGACGACGGCAGCCGCTGGCGCCTGCTGGTGCTCGAGGACTGCGACGAACTCATCCGCGGCGAAGCGAAAGAGGCCGCGGGACAGAAACTGTCGCGCCTGCTCAACCTCACCGACGGCATGCTCGGGCAGGGCCGCAACGTGCTGATCGCGGTCACCACCAACGAGGACCTGTCCCGCCTGCATCCCGCGGTGGTGCGCCCCGGCCGCTGCCTGGCCCAGATCGAGGTCGGTCGCCTGTCGCCCACCGAGGCCCGCGACTGGCTCACCGCACAGGACTGTCCGCCGGGCGAGCCGATCGGTCGCGAGGGCGCGACCCTCGCGGAGCTGGTCGCCCGCCGCGACGGCGAGATCCAGATCCAGTCCGTCACCCCGGACGCGACCGAGGTCGGCATGTACCTGTGACGCTCACGCGGGCGTGTGGGCCCTGATCAGTTCGGTGAGGTGGCGGCCGACGCGATCCAGCGGCTCGGTGCTGTGCTTGGCCAGCGACATCACCACCGCGCCCTCGATCGAGGCGATGACCGTGGTCGCCAGGGATCGGGCGGTGTCGGGGGCGATGTTCTCCGCGCGCAGCCGCGTCTCCAGGGCATGTTCCCAGTTCCCGAAGGCCTCGCCCGCGGCGTCGGCCGCCGACGCGGATTCCGAGCGGCCGAGGGCGGCCGCGACGATCGGGCAGCCCGCCAGGAAATCGCTGGACTCGACGACGTGCTTCCACGCGTCGGCGAAGGAGGCGATGGTCGTCTCCGGCTTCGCGTCGGCGCCGAACGTCTCGATGAGCGTCGTCATCGCCCGCCCGGCGACCCGGGTGGCCTCGGTGATCAGCTCGGATTTGCCGCCGGGGAAGTTCAGGTAGATCGTCCGGCGGGAGAGCCCGCTGTGGTCGAGCAGTTGCGCGACTCCGGTCCCGGTCACGCCGTTGCGGCGGACCAGGTCGATCGCGCTCTGCACGAGTCCGTCGCGCGCTGCCATCGGCGTCCTTTCGGTCGGTTCGATTGAAGTATACCGATCGGTGTACTACCGTTCGGGCAAGTACACCGATCGGTGTAGCGCGCGATCCGTGGAGGAGTCGACGATGACAGCCCTGAGTGACCCGCTCGCCCTGCCGTGCGGCCAGGTGCTCGGTAACCGGCTGATGAAGGCCGCCCTGAGCGAGGGTCTCGGCACCCCGGCGGCGGGACCGGACGAACGCCTCGACCGGCTCTATCGCCGCTGGGGAACCGGCGGCTTCGGCCTGGTGGTGACCGGCAATGTCATGGTCGATCGCGACCATCTCGGCGAACCGGGCAATGTCGTCGTCGAGGACGAGCGCCATCTCGACGACCTGCGCCGCTGGTCGGCCCACGCGACCGGGGCGGGCGCCCGGATCTGGATGCAGATCAATCATCCCGGGCGCCAAGCGAATCCGCTGATGACCAAAGTCCAGCCGGTGGCGCCGTCGGCGATCGGCCTGGGTCTGCCCGGCATCCCCGCGCCGCGCGCGCTCACCGACCCCGAGATCGTCGAGATCGTGCACCGCTTCGCCACCACCGCGCGGATCGCCGAGCGGGCGGGTTTCGACGGCGTGCAGATCCACGGCGCGCACGGATACCTCGTCTCCCAGTTCCTCTCGCCGCTGGCCAATCAGCGCGAGGACCGCTGGGGCGGCGACCCCGAGCGGCGGGCGCGGTTCGTGCTCGAGGTGGTCCGCGCGATCAGGGCCGAGGTGTCCTCGACGTTCGCGGTCGCGATCAAGCTCAACTCCGCCGACTTCCAGCGCGGTGGTTTCACCGAGGACGAGTCGCGCGCGGTGGTGCGGCGCCTGGCCGACGAGCGTCTCGACCTGATCGAGATCAGCGGCGGCAGTTACGAATCGCCGGCCATGATGGGCAGGCCGGTGGCCCGGTCGGCGAGCACGGCGGCGCGCGAGGCGTACTTCCTCGAGTACGCGCGGTCGGTACGGGCGGTCGCGGGCTCGGTGCCGCTGGCCGTCACCGGCGGCTTCCGGTCCCGTCCGGCCATGCTCGACGCGGTCGAGTCGGGGGAGTGCGATGTGGTCGGCCTCGGTCGTCCCACCGCCGTCGATCCCGGCGCGGCCGCGCAGATCCTGCATCAGCGCACCGAGCGCCTGCATTCGCCCAGCATCACGCTCGGCCTGCCCGCGCGGGTGGCGACGCTGCCCAATGTCAAGAGTCTCGAAGGCGCCCTCGACCTGCAGTGGCACACCGACCAGCTGCATCGTCTCGGCGCGGGCGCCGACCCTGATCCCGACCGCGCGCCGTGGCTCACGGCGGCGGCCATGCTCAAACACCATGGTGTCGACGCGTTCCGGAGCAGAAGGAGTTCTACCGTGACCCGGCCGGCGAAGGACCCGGCTCTGCGCAAGTTCGAGTTCGAACGCGCGGTGGGGCGCTATCTCGCCAACCCGACCGTCCGCGCTCTGAGCCGCATCGGCATCCGCACTTCGTTCGCGACCGAACTGGAGACGACCGGCCGCAAGTCCGGGCAGGCCAGGGTGGTCCCGGTGTCGGTGTCGTTCGACGACACCGGCGCCTGGGTGATCAGCCAGCACGGGACCAGGTCGGGCTGGGCGGCCAATATCGGGGCCGAGCCGAAAGTTCGTGTCCGCCAGGGTGATCGGTGGCGGACCGGGGTCGCGGAATTGCGTCCGGCCGACGACGTCGTCGCGCGGGCGCGCAGCTTCGCGCCCAACCAGGTCTTCGCCGGGCTGACGGCGGCGACCTTCCGCGCGTTGCAGAGCACGCCGATCTCGGTCCGGATCACCTTCACCGACTGACGACCTCGGCCCGCGCGGCACAGGCCAGGGTGAGCACGAGCGGCACGGCCAGCGCCGCGGTGAGCGGGACGAGGGCGGTCAGCCAGCCGATCATGGCCGGCCCGGCCAGCAGCCCGAGATAGCCGATGGTGAACACCCGGGACATGTCGGTCGCGGCGGTCGTGCCACCCAGATTGCCCGCCGCGGTGAAGATCTGGGGCACTCCACCGGCCAGCCCCAGGCCGCACATCGCCCAGCCCGCCAAGGTCAGCGGCAACCACGGCGACGCGATGACCACCGCGAAACCGGCCGCGGCCAGCAGGCTGCCGTAGCGCACGATGGCGACCGGACCGATCGCGCCGCTGACCCGGTCGGCCAGGAACCGGCCCAGCGTCATGGTCGCGGAGAAGGCGCCGAACGCCAGGGCGGCATCGGATTCGGAGACGCCCAGGTGTTCGCGCGCCTGGAGCGCGCTCCAATCGCCCGCGACGCCTTCGGCGAGCAGCAGGACGAAGGCGATGACACCGAGGGAGAGCACTTTTCGGGTGCGCACTCGGGCGCGCTGTTCTGTCGTCGGCCCGGTGGACGGGTCCGACGCCGCGATCGTCGATCGGGTGGCATCGGTGGCGCCCGGTTCGGCGCCCACCGGCGGGGCGAGTTCCGGGCGCCCGTCGCGGGTCATCGCCTCGGCCGGGTACGCGCGGTCGGGCTCACCCGCGTCCGCCTCGGGCGTCCGGTCGGGGTCGTCGTAGTGCTCCGGTCGTGAATCGGCGTCGGACCGGTGGTGCGGAATCAGGTGTGGCACGAGCATGGCGGTGACAGCCAGTCCAGCGATCCCCGCGAGGGTCAGCGTCAACTGCGGTGACCAGCCGAGGCGCTGGGTGGCGGCGCCGACCAGCGCGCCCGCGAACCCGCCGCCGGAGAACATGGCGTGGAACGCCGACATGATCGGCCGGTGATAGGCCCGCTCGACGTGCACCGCCTGGGTGTTCATCGAGACGTCGAGCGCGCCGTTGCCGAGTCCGAAACAGGCCAGCGCGATCGCCAGCGTCACCGGGCCCGTGGCCAGCGCGGGACCGAGCACCGTCACCGAGACGGTGGTCGCGGCCACCGCGACGAGTGTGCGGCTGCCGAATCGGTCGGCGGCCGGGCCCGCGAGCCGCATCCCCACGATCGCGGCCCCGGCCAGCAGCAGGACGAACATCCCGAGCAACGAGGCCGACACCCCGGTCCGATCGGTGATCGCCGGAATGTGCACCACCCACATGGCCAGCAGGAACCCGTTCAGTGTGAACACGGAGAACACGGCGGCCCTGGCGAACCGGAGCTCGCGGTCGATCGTCGCTGGAGTCACCGATTCGACGGTACCCGCGCCCGCTGCCGGACGCGGGCAGACCGAGCCCACCACGCGCTGCCGGTCCGGGGCGCGCAGCGCGTGGGCAGCCGGCTCACTCCTGGGGCGTCCAGATTCCGGTGGCCGCGGTCTCCTTGGCGTATTCGCTGAAATCCCGCGGCGCGCGGCCGAGCGCGCGCTCGACGCCGTCGGCGGTGGCGGAGTTGCGGCCGTCGAGGATGGTGCCGAACAGGTAGTCGAGCAGGCTGATCACATCGTCGGGGACCTGGTATTCGGCCAGTGTCGCAACGAATTCCGGGCGCGAGGCCGGGATGAACGCGATCTCGCGGCCGCTGGCCGCGGCGATCTCGCCCACGGCCTCGGCGAAGGTCAGGGCCCGCGCCCCGGTGATCTCGTAGATCTCGCCCGCGTGCCGGGCATCGGTGAGCGCGGCCACGGCGACCTCGGCGATGTCGTCGGCGTGCGCGAACGGTTCGGGCACATCGCCGTTGGGCAGGGCGACCGCGCCGGCGAGCACGTCGGGCAGGAAGGCGCCCTCGCTGAAGTTCTCCGCGAAGAAGGCGGAGCGGACCACGGTCCAGGCCAGGCCCGAATTCTCCACGATCACTTCGCATTCGCGCGCTTCGGGCTCGCCGCGACCGGACAACAGGACCACCGAGGTCACCCCGGCCGCCTTCGCGGCGGCGGTGAACGCGTGGATGACATCCGGTGCGCCGGGGACGGCGAGATCGGGCTGGTAGGACAGGTAGACCGAGTCGACCCCGGCCAGGGCCGGGCCCCAGGTGGCCCGGTCGGTCCAGTCGAACGGGATCGGGGCGGTACGCGAGCCGAGCCGGACCGGGTGGCCCGCGGCCGCCAGGCGCGCCGCGACACGGCTGCCGGTCTTGCCGGTGCCGCCGGTGACGAGGAAAAGCTGCTGGTGAGAAGCGGTGTTTGTCATGAGATAAGTACATCGGTCCTGGGCCGCGGGCAACATCGTCGTACCGCTCGCGAACATGCGCGGTCGTCTACTGTGGACGACGTGGATGCGTTGGCCGGACTGCTCGAAGGGCCGCGTGCTCGCGGTGCGTTCCTGATGTGCTCGCTGCTGAACCCGCCGTGGTCACTGCGGATCCAGGACGGCGCGCCGTTGACGGTGCTCGCGATGATCCGGGGAAACGCCTGGGTCGGTACCGATTCCCAGCCGCCGCGGCAGCTCCGCGCCGGTGATGTCGCGATCTTCCGTGGGCCGCACCCGTATACGGTGGCCGACGATCCGGCGACCGAACCGCAGATCATCATCCAGCCGGGTCAGGTCACCACCACAGCCGATGGTGAGATCCTGTGCGAGACACTGAGTCTCGGGGTGCGGCAATGGGGCACCGACGCCGACGGCGAGACGCTGATGGTGACCGGCACCTACGAATCGGCGGGTGCGGTGAGCAGGCGGTTGCTGCGGGCGCTGCCGCAGGTCGCGGTGCTGCCGCGTGGTGATCTCGACACCCGGCTGCTCGATCTGCTCGTCGACGAGGCCACCAAGGACCTGCCTGCCCAGACCGCCGTGCTGGACCGCCTGCTCGACCTGCTGCTCATCGCCGCCCTGCGAGCGTGGTTCGCCCGCGACGACGCCCCCGCCTGGTATCACGCCTACAGCGATCCGCTGGTCGGCAAGGCCCTGCGCCTGCTCCAGCACAACCCGGCCCACCCGTGGACGGTGGTCGCGCTGGCCGAGGCGGTGGGGATGTCGCGGGCTGCGCTGGCCCGGCGGTTCACCGAGTTGGTCGGCGAGCCACCGATGACGTTCCTGACCGAATGGCGGCTGTCACTGGCCGCCGATCTGCTGGCCGAGTCCGACGCGACGGTGGAAGCCATCGCCCACCAGGTCGGCTACGGCAGCGCCTTCGCGCTCAGCACCGCGTTCAAGCGGCACTTCGGGGTGAGTCCGCGCGACCACCGGCAGGGAAACACGGCCGCGCTGTCGTCGTCCGCATGAGCGATCGGTTCCCGGCGGCGATCGCGGAACGTGGCCACGCCGGGCCGCGGGCCCATGCTGCATGATGACAGCGTGAGCTATCCCGTCCTGTGGCCGATGCCGACTCGCTGGGCCGACAACGACCAGTACGGCCACGTGAACAACGTGACCTACTACTCCTACTTCGACACCGCGGTGAACGCCTGGCTGATGCGCGCCACCGGCACGGATATCACCGCGCTGCCCGCGCTCGGCGTCGTCGCCCAGACCTCGTGCCGGTTCCACGGTTCGGTGAGCTTCCCCGACCAGTTGCAGGTCGGCCTGCGCATCGCCCGCCTCGGCACCTCGAGCATCACCTACGACCTGGCGATCTTCAAGGAGACCGAGGCGGGACTCGAACTGGCCGCGACGGGCGATTTCGTGCACGTCTATGTCGACGCCGACACCCGCAAACCGGTGGCGATCCCGGAGGTCGTCCGGACCGCCGCGGCCGAACTCGTCACCGAGTAGCCGAACTCAGGAGGCGATGACGCCGACCTCCGGCCATTCGCTCGCACGGCGGGCGCGCAGGATGATCTGGCCCGCCGGGCTGTAGCCGGGCGGGCCGGGTAGCGCCGAGAAGGTGGTCTTATCGATCACCAGCGCGGAATCGAGCTGGTCACGGCTGGGGCCGAAATGGTATTCGACCTCGGTGGTTTCGTCGCGAACCTTCTTGAAATACACCAGTGTTGCCATCGCCGGATCTCCGCGTAGACCTGCGCCGGTCAGCGGATCGTGACCGGCGGCTACCGACCATCGTGGCAGGGATCGAGCGATCGCGCGGCTACCTCGGGCGAATTGTTCCGGGCGAGTTGCGCGCTCACCCGCGCAGCATCGTCTGGAATCGGCGCATGCCGGAAATCCACCGGTCGTAGTCGGAGCCCTTGTTGCGGTACATCTGCAGGACCTCCTGGTGCGGCAGGATCAGGAAGTGCTCGGCGGCCATCGCCTCGATCACCGTCTCGGCGACCTCCTCGGTCGAGAGCACCGCGCCCGCCGTCGTCACGGCCTTGATCGCCAGCGCGGCCGCCTCCGGTGCGTCGGGGATCAGGTCGCCGCTGAGCAGCCGGGTATCGACGCCCATCGGGCACAGGCAGCTCACCCGGACGCCCTGGTCGCCGTAGGTGACCGAGAGCCATTCGGCGAAGCCGACTGCCGCGTGCTTGGTCACCGAATAGGGCGCCGAGCCGATCTGGGTGAGCAGCCCGGCCGCCGACGCGGTCGAGACGAAGTACCCGCCGCCGCGCTCGACCCAGCCGGGCACGAGCAGCCGCGCGGCGCGCACATGCGCCATCACGTTCACCTCGAGTGCCGCCGACCACTGGTCCTCGGTGCTCTCCAGACCGGGTCCGCCGCCGATGCCCGCGTTCGCGAAGAACAGATCGACCGGACCGAACGAGCCTTCCGCCGCCGCGATGAGCTCGGCGATCACCTGCTCGTCGGCCACGTCACCGCCGACCGCGACGGCGTTCTCGCCCAGCTCATTTGCTACTTTCGCCGCGGTGTCCGCGTCGATGTCGGCGACGACGACCCGCGCGCCGCCCGCGACGAGCCGATGCGCGAGCGCGGCGCCGATGCCGCCGCCCGCGCCCGTGACGATGCCGACCTTGCCTGCAATCTCCATGACCGCACCCTAACGGCGGCCGTCACCGCCCGGCGGGGAATTCCGCCACCACGGTGTACAGCGCGGGGTGCGCGGTGGCATAACTCGGCGCGGCTGAGAGCCGCCGCTGGAATTCGGGGCTCGCGCCCGCGGCGCGCCAGGCCTGCTCGCCGTCCCAGTGCGCGATATCGACCAGTGGGAAGCGGACGCCGGGGTCGATGGCTCGGTGCAGGCGGTTGTCCCGGAGACCGGGCGCGCGCGACATCAGGCCGGCGCGGGTGTGCCAGTGCCCGATGAACTCGTCGATCCGCGCCACGGGCAGATCGAAGGCGTTGACGAAGACGATGCCCGCACCGGTCGCCGGCGCCTCGGCGGTGTACTGGGCGGCCACGCCGTAGCTGCCGGTCGCCGCCTCGACCGGCGCCGTGAACAGGGGCGTGGTGCTGTCGACGTCGACGACACCGACCGAGACCAGCTGATGCGCGGTGCCGCGCTCGATCGCCCGGAGCAGGACGGCGGTAGCCACGCCCGGCACGAGATCGGGCCGCCACGCGGGCCGCAGGGCGTCGACTCGCGCGGCCGAGGTCTCGACGATGCTGATCTCGATCATGGTGCCCACCTGAGGAATTCGGCCCGTTCCCGACGCGGTGCCGCTGCGTCGAGGATAGGCCGAGTCGCCGCGTCGTGCCCGCCGTCAGGTGGTGACCGCCGCCGCGGGCTGCGGTGCCTGCGCCACCGGTTCGGCCGGGGCGATCGCGGCGCGGGCCATGGTGCCGAGGCGGGTGTGGTTGAAGACCAGGTTCAGCAGGAACGCGGCGCCGGCGCCCAGCGTGACGCCGCTGTCGAGCAGGATCTGCGCCGAGGTCGGGAACTTGGTGAACATGCCGCTGGTCAGCTCGGGCAGCAGGCCGATGCCGATCGCGGTCGCGGCGATGGTGGCGTTGACCCGGTCGAGCAGGTCGGCCTGGCGCAGCGTGTTGACGCCGACCACCGCGACCGTCGCGAACAGCACCAGCCCGACCCCGCCGACCACCGGCTTCGGGATCGCCGCGACGACCTCGCCGATCCGTGGCACCAGCCCCAGGACCACCAGGATTGCGCCGCTCACCGCGGTCACGTACCGGCTGTAGATCCGCGTCGCCGCGACCGCGCCGACGTTCTGGTTGAAGATCGTGTCGACGAACGCGGTGAAGACCCCGCCCAGCACGCCCGAGAGGCCGTCACCGACCAGGCCGCGGGCCAGATCGCCCTTGCCGACGGGCTTGCCGGTGATCTCGCTGATCGCGAGCATGCTCGCGGTCGACTCGGCGAACACCACGGCCATCACGATGCTCATCGCCACCACCGCGGTCACCGGGAACTGCGGTGCGCCGAAGTGGAAGGGCTGCGGGATCCCGACCCAGTCGGCGGTGCCGATGCCCGCGGTGCTCACCAGGCCCATCGGCAGCGCGATCGCGATCCCGGCGACCAGCGCGATGAGCACGCCCAGTTGCGACCACACCCCGCGGCCGAGGCAGACGAACCCGACCGCGATCAGCACCACGACCGCGGCCAGCCCGATGTTCGACGGCGCGGCGAAGCTCGGCGACTTCGGGTCGGTGCCGATGATCAGGCCCCCGGCGACCCCGATCAGCGACACCCCGACCACCGTCAGCACGGTTCCGGTGACCAGCGGTGGGAACAAGCGCACGACCCGGGCGAACGGCCAGGCCAGCGCGATGCCGACGACACCGCCGATCAGCATCGACCCGTAGACGGCGTCCAGGCCGTACTCCTTGGCGATCAGGATCATCGGATTCAAGCCGACGAAGGTCGCGCCACACACGATCGGCAGGCGCGCGCCCGCCAGCTTGCCAACGCCGAGGCTCTGCACCAGCGTGATGATCCCGGCGACCAGCAGATCGGCGCTGATCAGCAGTCCGATGGTCGACCGGTCGAGCCCAGCGGCCGCGCCGAACACCAGCGGCACGGTGATACATCCGGTGTACATGATCAAGACGTGCTGGATGCCGAACACCAGCTGCCGCGCGAACGGCAGCCGGGTGTCGACGGGATGTAACTCATTCATGCACCTGTTTGTAGCCCGCCATTTTTACCGCCGATGCGCGTCGTGTTTCGGCGGTGTGACGGGTCGGGTATATCGCTCAGACGCGGCTGAGCAGCGTCAACGGGTCCTCGAGGAAGCCCGCGGTGGTCGCGAGGAAGCGGGCGCCGAGCTCGCCGTCGACCATCCGGTGATCGAAGCTCAGACCCAGCGTGGTCACCCAGCGCACGGCCAGTTCGTCGCGGAACACCCACGGCCGCTTGCGGATCGATCCGAGGCACAGGATCGCGGCCTCGCCCGGATTCACCAGCGGCACCCCGGTGTCCACGCCGAACACCCCGACATTGGTGATGGTGAAGGTGCCGCCGCGCAGATCGGCGGGCGTGGCGTTGCCCGATCGGGCCGTCTCGGCCGACCAGCTGATCTCCCGGCACAGTTCACGCAGGCTCAGCGACTGCGCCTCCTTGAGATTCGGCACCAGCAGCCCGCGCTCGGCGGCCACCGCGATCCCCAGGTTCACGTAGTGCTTGGTGACGATCTCCTGGTTCTGCTCGTCCCAGGCGGCATTGATTCCCGGATACTCCGCGATCGCCGCCAGTGCGGCCTTGGCCACCAGGGCCAGCGGAGTGAGGGTGAGTCCCTCGAACGATGTCGTCGTGCGCAGGTGATCGAGCAGTTCCATCGTGGCGGTGCAGTCGACGGTGACGAAGGTGCTGGCCTGCGGGATCGTGCGGGAGCTGGCCTGCATCGCCGCGGCGGTGCGCTTGCGGATGCCGGTGACGGGGGTGCGGTGCTCGCGGGCGGTCGGCTCGATCAGCCCGCCGTCGGCGTCGCCGGAGTGCCCGTCGACCGGCGCGGGCGCGGTCTCACCCGCGCGCGCCGGTGTCCTCGGTGCCGTCACCGGGACGGCCGAGCGCACGTCCTCCACGGTGACCGCGCCCTCCGGCCCCGAGCCTGCGACGAACCACAGATCGATGCCGAGTTCCTTGGCCAGCTTGCGCGCCGCGGGCGTGGCCGCCGCGCGATGAGTGCTCGGCGTGCTCGACGCCATCGCGGCCGCCGGGGTGGATCTGCGCCTGCGCGAGGTGGATTCGGCCTCCGGGCCGTAGCCGACCAGCACGTCGTTGCGGGTGACGTGGTCGGCGGTCGGCGGCGCGGTGACCTCGAGATCGTTGCGCACCCGGATCAGCGGCGCACCGACCGGAACGGTGTCGCCCGGCTGGGCCAGCAGCTCCACGACCACCCCGGAGAACGGCGACGGCAGCGCGACGACGGCCTTGGCGGTCTCGACCTCCGCGATGGTCTGGTTCAGTTCCACCGTGTCGCCGACCGCGACAGCCCAGGACACCAGGTCACCGTCGGCGAGGCCCTCGCCCAGATCGGGTAGGCGGAATTCGAGAACATGACCGTCGTCGGCGGCTTGTTCCGGCACTGCGGCACCTTTCATCACGCGGCTAGACAGCGATCGACCGCCGCCAGAATGCGGTCGGGGTCGGGCAGGTGGTGCTTTTCGAGCTTAGCCGGGGGGTAGGGGATGTCGTAGCCACCGACGCGCAGCACCGGCGCCTCGAGGTGATAGAAGCAGCGTTCGGTGATCCTGGCCGCGATCTCGGCGCCGAGCCCGGCGAAGACCGGCGCCTCGTGCACGATGATCAACCGGCCGGTCTTGTCGACCGATTCGGCGATCGTGTCGACGTCGATCGGCGAGAGACTGCGCAGATCGATCACCTCCAGCGAATGTCCTTCCTCGGCCGCGATCTTCGCCGCAGTGAGCGCGGTGGCGACGGTGCCGCCGTAGGCGACCACGGTCGCGTCCGCGCCGCGGGTGCACACCCTGGCCTTGTGCAGCGGCAGATCCGGTTCGCCGTCGAAATCTACGTCGGATTTGTCCCAATAGCGACGTTTCGGTTCGAAGAACACCACCGGATCGTCCAGCGCGATGGCCTGGCGGATCATCGAATACGCGTCCGCGGGGGTGCTCGGCGAGACGACCCGCAGGCCCGCGGTATGCGCGAAATACACCTCCGGCGACTCCGAATGGTGCTCGACCGCGCCGATGCCGCCACCGAACGGAATGCGAATCGTCAACGGCGCCTTCACCTTGCCGCCGGTGCGGTAGTGGATCTTGGCGACCTGGGAGACGATCTGGTCGAAGGCGGGATAGACGAAACCGTCGAACTGGATCTCCACCACCGGGCGGTAGCCGCGCAAGGCCATTCCGAAAGCCGTGCCGACGATGCCGGATTCGGCCAGGGGAGTGTCGATCACGCGGTTGTCGCCGAAGTCCTTCTGCAAGGTGTCGGTCACCCGGAACACGCCACCGAGCCTGCCGATGTCCTCGCCGAGCAGGACCACCTTGGCGTCGTCTTCCATGGCGCGGCGCAGGCCGGTGTTGAGGGCGGCGGCGAAGGTGGTGATCATGACTGGGCTCCTTCGGCGAGGTAGGCCGAGAACTGCTGTGCCTCTTCGGTGATCAGGGGGTGCTCGGTCGCGTAGACGTGGTCGAACATGCGCTCGGGGTCGGGATCGGGCATCTCCAGCGTCGCGGTGCGCACGCGGCGGGCGACGTCGTCGGCGGTGGCGGCCACCTGGCGGGCGAACTCCGGGTCGAGGTGGCCCTCGCGGTCGAGCAGCAGGCGGATGCGCTCGATCGGGTCGCGGTGTTCCCAGTACTCGGTGTCGGCGGCGGTGCGGTAGCGCGACGGGTCGTCGGCGGTGGTGTGCGGGCCCATCCGGTAGGTCATCGCCTCGATGAAAGTGGGGCCGCCGCCGGTGCGGGCCCGCTCCACCGCTTGGCGGGTGACGGCGAGGACCGCCAGCACATCGTTGCCGTCGACCTGCACGCCCGGGATGCCGTAGCCGTCGGCCCGGCGCACCAGCGGCACGTGGCTCTGCACCGTCACCGGTTCGCTGATCGCCCACTGGTTGTTCTGGCAGAAGAAGACCACCGGCGCGCTCCAGGTCGCGGCGAAGCCGAGCGCTTCGGCGATGTCGCCCTGGCTGGTCGCGCCGTCACCGAAGTAGGCGATGGTGGCGATGTCGGCGCCGTCGAGGTGGGCGGCGTAGGCGTAGCCGGTGGCGTGCAGCCCCTGGGAGCCGACGACGATGTTGGCGTTGGTCATGTTGACCGTGTCCGGGTCCCAGCAGTGATGGGCGACGCCGCGCCACAGGGTGGTCAGCTGTTCGGGCGCGACACCGCGGACGTAGGCCACCGCGGTCTCGCGGTAGGAGCAGAACACGTAGTCGTCGGGGTGCAGGGCATGCGCCGAGCCCACCTGGGCGGCCTCCTGGCCGAGCAGCGGGGGCCACAGGCCGAGCTGTCCCTGGCGTTGCAGGGCGGTAGCCTCGACGTCGATCCGGCGGGTCACGACCAGGTCCTCGTAGAGCTGCCGCAACCGTCCGGCATCGATGTCGGCGACCAGCGCGGCGTGTTCGCGATCGAACACGCGCCTGCCGTCCGGCTGAACCAACTGGACCGGGTAGGTCTGCTTCTCCGACATCGAGATCGCCTCCTCACCACCGCGCCTTGTGGGCCGATGCAAGTACGACAATCGCTGAGTGCGATGTGTATCACTCAGCATCCACGATAAAGCCGACTGCGCAAGCGACCGACACGGCAATGAGCAGAATGCACGGTCTGGACCCGGCGCGCGCTGTCATACTGCGTCGTATGACAAGTCGCGAACCCGACGCCGTGACACTGGACGCCACCGACGCGCGGCTGCTGCGCGAGCTGATCGCCAATCCCCGGGCCACCGGCGTCGAGCTGGCCGCCCGCCTCGGCTTGTCCCGCAATACCGTCCAGGCCCGGCTGGCCCGCTGGGACAACGGCGGCGTGCTGGGCAGCTTCGAGCGACGCGTCGAGCCCCGCGCTCTCGGCTACCCGCTGGCGGCCTTCGTCGCGGTGGTCGTCGACCAGCATCAACTCGACTCCGTCGTCGACGAACTCGCCGACGTCCCCGAGGTCACCGAGGTCTGCGGCATGACCGGCTCCACCGACCTCACCGTCCGTATCGTCGCCCGCGACGCCGACGACCTCTACCGCATCGCCGGCCGGATCCTCAAGATCCCCGGCGTGGAACGCACCAACATGGCCCTGGTGATGCGCGAACTCGTCGGCCCCCGCACCGCCCCCCTCCTCGACCGCCTCGCCGGGCCGAACTGAGAGCCGTCGGCGGTGCGCCGCCCTGTGCCGATCGTGTTGCCCAGCGCGGTGTCGGCCCTACGTGCCGGACGGCAGGAAGCGGCGGACGAGGAGACCGGCCAGGAGGGCCCAGAAGGCTCCACCGATGCCGAAGAAAGTGGTGCCGGAGGCGGCTACCAGGAAGGTGACCAGGCCGGACATGCGGTGGTCGGGGTCGGTGAGGGCGCCGGTGAGGGCGGCGGCGAGGGTAGCGAGCAGCGCCAGGCCCGCCACGGTTTCCAGGGTGCCTGCCGGGGCGGCGGCGATCAGGGTGACCAGGGCGGCCGAGGCGAGGCCGAGGATCAGGTAGGCGGCGCCCGCGGTGGCGGCGGCGATCCAGCGGCGTTTCGGGTCGGGGCTCGCGGCGGGGGCGGCGGACAGCGCGGCGCTGATGGCGGCGAGGTTGATCGCGTGGCCGCCCGCGGCGGCGCCGGCGATGGTGCCGATGCCCGTGACGAGCATCGACGCGCGCCAGGGCACCTGGTAGTCGAACGAGCGCATCACCGCGACGCCGGGAATGTTCTGCGAGGCCATCGTGACGATGTAGAGCGGCACCGCGATGCCGACGATCGCCTGCCAATGCCAGTGCGGCGCCGTCCATTCCACGGTCGGGACCATCGCGGCGAGATCGAGGTGCCGGTCGCGGACCGCGATGTCGACGCCGGTGCCGATCGCCGCGGTGGCGAAGGCCACCAGCACCGCCCACTTCGGCGCGTACCGCTGCAGCACCAGCCACACCAGGATGACCGGCACGACCACGGCGGGGGAGGTGTGCAGCGCCTTGACCGGCGCCAAGCACAGCGGGACGAGTACTCCGGCGAGCATCGCCTGCGCGATCGGCACCGGGATCGCCGCCACCAGCGACCCGAGCCGCTGCCACAGCCCGGTGATGACGATGAGCACGCCGGTCACCGCGAACGCCGCGACCGCGCCGGGCCAGCCGCCGGCCACCAGCCCGGTGCTCGCCAGCAGCGCCGCGCCCGGCGTCGACCAGGCCAGCGTGATCGGGATCCGGTACCGGAAACTGAGCAGCAGAATGCCGATGCCCTGCGTGAAGCACAGGATCATCAGCCCGGATGCCGCCTGCGCCGGGCTCGCGCCCACCGCCCGCAAACCGCTGAGCACCACCGCGAACGAACTGGTGAACCCGACCAGTGCGGTGATCGCGCCCGCGCCGAGCGGTTGCGCGATTCCGGCCCGAGGTTCGGTGACCTCATCGGGCGTGGTGGTGACCTGCGACATTGTCCCGATATTGCCGGTCGGTGCTGCCGCTGTCGCCTGCCAGTACCGGGAAAGTGGCCTGATCTGCGGTCGGCGCCGGGCAGTCCAGTTCGTGCCGGCAGGCGGTCGAGGATGGACCATGTCGGCGCGTCGCCGCAGTCGGTTCACCCGGCCGGTGGCCGGATTCGTCGGTCGAGCCGAGGTCGCGGCCATGTTCGGCACCGGTGAACCGCCCGCTCTGCGTAGGGTGGCGACGGGGGATTCGCAGGTACGACCGTGGTGAGGAGTGGCAGTGGGCGCGGTATTGATCTCCCCGGAGGAGCTCCGGGAAGAGCTGGCGGACAACAACATCCACCTGCTCGATGTGCGGTGGGCGCTCGGTGATCCGAACGGCCCGCAGCATTATCTCGACGGGCACATCCCGGGCGCGGTCTTCGTCGACCTGGAGACCGAACTCGCCGCCGCGCCCTCGCCCGCGCGCGGCCGTCACCCGCTCCCCGATCCGGGCACCTTCGAAAAGTGCGCGCGCAGTTGGGGACTGGGCGACGGTGAACCGGTGGTGGTCTACGACGCGACCGGCGGCATGGCCGCGGCCAGGGCCTGGTGGCTGCTGCGCTGGGCCGGGGTCGCCGACGTCCGCATCCTCGACGGCGGCCTGCCCGCCTGGACCGCCGCCGACGGCGAACTCGCCACCGGCGCCGAGCCGGACCCGGCCACCGGTGACCTGGTGGTCCGTCCCGGCGCTCTGCCGGTGATCGACGCCGACGCCGCGGCGGGCTGGTCCGGCGTGCTCCTCGATGCCCGCGCGGGCGAACGCTATCGCGGTGAGGTGGAGCCGGTCGATCCGCAGGCCGGGCACATCCCCGGCGCGGTGAGCGCCCCGACGGCCGACAACCTCGACGACACCGGACGTTTCCACCCCGCCGACACCCTGCGCGCCCGCTTCGCCGCGTTCGGGGACGGCCCGGTCGCCGTGTACTGCGGCTCCGGCGTCACCGCCGCGCACCAGATCGCGGCCCTCGCCGTGGCGGGCATCCCGGCCGCGCTGTATCCGGGCTCCTGGTCGCAATGGTCCAACGACCCGAAGCGCCCGGTCGCGACGGGAGCCTAGGCCAGGCCGGAAGGTCGAGCGGGCGCCTCGCGCGCCGCGCTCGTGGACCCGCGCTCGCCGGCGCACCGGTGGACGGCTGATCGCGGCAGTCGCCGTCACCGGGGCTCAGGGGCAGCCGCGGGCGATGTCGTGGAGGGCGGCGTTGTCGGCGGCGGTGATCGGGAGGTCGTAGTCGACGGCGACCGTGAGGTACTTCGCGGCGTAGAAGCAGTGGTTGGCGCGGGCCGGGGGGAGCCAGTCGGCCGGGGTGTCGTCGCCCTTGGACTGGTTGGTGGTGGCCCCGGTGGCCAGCAGGTTCACCGACAGGTCGTTGGCGAAGCGCAGGCGCTGGGCGGGCGGCCAGCCGGCCGCGCCCATGTCCCAGGCGGCGGCCAGCGGGTAGACATGGTCGATCTGCACCCGGCCGCCGTCGGACTTGCGGAAGGTGATGTCGGCGCCGGTGTAGGGGTCGGTGAGCACGCCCTCGACGACGACGCAGCGGCCGCGCAGCACCACCTCGCGCAGCTGTCCGGCGAGGACGTTGTTGCGCGTATCGCAGCCGTCGTGGCCGCCCGGTGCGTCGGTGTCGTCGGACCAGGCGGTGCCGAACACGCACGCCTGGCCCGCCTTGCAGCCGCGTTCGTAGCCGCCGGGACGGGGGCGGGCCGCGATCACCCGCACCCGCTCGAGCAGCGCGGTCACCTCGGCACGCGTCGGACTCCCGGGTGCCGGGGTGACCGGTTCATCCGGGGTGAGAACGCCACAGCCCGCGACCGCGAGCACCATCACCAGCAGCCGCGCCCATGTCCACATACCTGCAGGTTGTAGCCGGAGGCACCGACAACAACCCGCGCGGGCTCACAACCAGGCGCGGGCGAGGATGTCGTCGGCGGCTACTTCGCTGGAGTTCGGCGGGAATCGCGTCGCCGCGATCGAGGACACGTGTGTGCCGTCGTGGCCGACCAGCCAGGATCCGCCACGGTCCTCGCATTCGGCGATCTTGGCGAACACGGTCAACAGGAAGGTGATCGACTCGCGCGGATCGGCCGTGTGGGCCAGACGCTGGGATTCGCCAGGTCTGGACAGGTCGAGCCACACCCCGGATTGGCCGTCCAGGCGCATGCCGACGATCTTTCCGGTGTCGATGAAAGTGAATTTGCGCCGTTCCCACGGGGTTGTCGGGGTATAGCTCTGCTCGAGAACCTGGAGCAGAATCGTCATCACTGCCCTCCGCACGCATACAAGGGGTTCATCGGCCGAGCCGGAGCGAGCCCGGTTCGCCTGGGTCGTTATGTAGTTGTCGCCGGTGGATGGTCCGGCCCGTGACCAGGGGATATCCAAGTATGTTCCGGGATCGGCGAGAAATCCAGGGGGAGGAGCCGCCGCGCCGGTTGTCGGTGCCGACTGCTTGGATGGAACCCATGCTGCACGGTCTGTGGTCCCCCGGGTCGGGCCTGCTGCTGTGGCACGACGGGGCGCCGGTGGCCGTCGGCTCGGTGCTGGGCGACATCCTCGAACGCGCCAGGTTCCGGCATCGCGCCGAGGTGCTCGTCGTCGATGCCGCGGGACGGCCCGATACCGCCGAGGTGCGCGCCCACGCGCTCGCGCCGCCCACGGCGGCCGTCGTGCTGCGCAGCAGACTCGGGCGCGAGCACATCGCCGGCGATCTGCGGTTCCTCGGCCATGTCGCCCGTGGCGTCGAACGATGGGTGCGGGCGGGCCGGGTGGTGCCGCAGGTCGAGCGGGCCGACGGCCAGTGGTGGGTGCGCTGGCGGC
>NZ_JBCGFB010000034.1:0-57396 GCF_038752175.1 Nocardia sp. No.11
CTCGGAGCCGACACCCTTGACGATCGGCAGCAGCAGGTCGTTCACCCGCGCGGCCAGTTCGGCGTCGGCGCCCGAAACGTGCTGGGCGACTTCGGGATCCTGATGCGCGGCGGTGAACAGGTACACCGAACGCAGGCCCTCGGCGTAGGCCTTCTGCATGAGCAGCGAACGGCGCACGTCGGGGTGGTGCAGGATCGTGACGCGGGGCGCGGTCTTGTCGGCCATCCGGGTCAGGTCGGCGCCCTGGACGCGGGTCTTGGCGTACTCGAGCGCGTTGAGGTACCCCGTCGACAGCGTCGCGATGGCCTTGGTGCCGACCATCATGCGAGCGTTCTCGATGACCTCGAACATCTGCGCGATGCCGTTGTGCGCGTCACCGACGAGCCAGCCCTTGGCGGGCACGCCGTGGCCGCCGAAGGTGAGCTCACAGGTGGCCGAGGCCTTCAGACCCATCTTGTGCTCGACGTTGGTGACGAACACGCCGTTGCGGTCGCCGAGTTCGCCGGTGGCGGAGTCGAAATGGAACTTCGGCACGAAGAACAGCGACAGGCCCTTGGTGCCGGGGCCGGCGCCTTCCGGACGGGCGAGCACCAGGTGCACGATGTTGCCGAACAGATCGTCGGAGTCGGCGGAGGTGATGAACCGCTTCACACCGTCGATGTGCCAGGAACCGTCCTCCTGCGCGATCGCCTTGGTGCGGCCCGCGCCGACGTCGGAGCCTGCGTCGGGTTCGGTCAGCACCATGGTGGCGCCCCAGCCGCGCTCGACGATGATGCGGGCCCATTCGCGTTGCAGGTCGTTGCCGACGCGGTCGAGGATGTCGGCCATCACCGGACCCATGCTGTACATGTGCGCGGCAGGCTGGGCGCCGAGGACGAACTCGGTGACCGCCCATTCCAGGATGGCCGGGGCGGCGACACCGCCGAGCGACTCGGCCTTACCCAGCCGCCACCACTCCGCGTCGTACCAGGCGCGGACGGCGCGCTTGAACGATTCCGGCAGCGAGACCGTGTGTGTGGCCGGGTCGAACGTGGGCGGGTTGCGGTCGGCGTCGGCGTACGGTGCCGCGACCGGGCCCTCGGCGAGCCGGGCCGCCTCGCTGAGCACCGAGCGCGCGGTGTCGGCATCCATATCACCGAAAGTGCCTGCGGCGAGGATGGTGTCGAGTCCGTACACCTCGAACAGGTTGAACTCGAGGTCTCGCACGTTGCTCTTGTAATGACTCACGAACGTTGCCTTCTCGGTGGGCCGGGGACGCGCCGCGTCCGGGGGAACAGGGGAGCGGCGGTGCGGCTCCCGCGGCACACTGTGCGGCACGGCTCGGCGGTCGGCAACGATAAGTGAACGGAGCCTAAAACGAGGTCGGGCGAGGTGGCCGGGTCCAGCGGCTGGTGATCGGCCGTCGATGGCCGGGAGGACGGGGCCCGGGAGTGGCGTGAATCACTATCAGGGCCGGGTGAGGTCGAGCGGGACGGCCTGGATCCGTTCGGCCACCGTGACCAGGACGTCGACCAGATCCGGGCGCGCGGCCAGCCGTGGGTTGCGGACCGCTTCGATGACCACCGTGGTCGCCGCGCGGATGAGCATGCGCGCCACCGGTGGTGCCACTTCCGGACGCTGGGTCCGCAGCATCCGGGCCCAGCGGCCGATCCCGTCCTGACGCACCTGCCGGTACCGGCGTTCGGCCGCCGTCGGCAGATACCGGGTCTGGCTGACCGTGATGGCGAGCAGGTCGGGTTCGTCGACGCCGAACCGGGCGAAGTTGCGGGTCAGGGTCCGCAGCGCTTCCCCGGGATCGCAGCCGTGCGACAGCGCGCGCGAGACCATCAGGTGCACCCACTCGTCGTGTCGGCGCACGATCTCGTCGAGCAGCTGAGCCTTGCTGTCGAAGTAGTGATAGACGGCGGGGCCGGTGATGCCGACGGCCGCACCGATGTCGTCGATGCTCACCCCGGGGTAGCCGCGGGCGGTGAACAGGTGCGCGGCCGCGGCGAGCAGGCGTTCGCGACGCACCGTGCGGTCGAGTCCGGGACGGTCGCTGGCCGCCCAGTGCGCGCGAACGTGCGCCGCGCCTGCCCCGGACGCGGGGAGCTCCACGGCCAGAACCGCCCGCACGGTCGCGACGAGAATTCGCGCCGCGACCGGCGGGGGCAGCTCGAGCCGGTGATAGGCCGGGCTCGCCGCGACCGAGAAGGCCGCCCAGCTCAGCAGTTCCACGTCGGCGGGCCGCAGATCCGGTCGTTGCGCCCGCAGGGTCCGGCGCAGGAACTCCGTGATCCGGGCGGCCCGCAGGAGTACCGCGATCCGGTCGGTCGGGTGCAGATGGCGGAACTCGAGCTGCCACAGCCGGGGCAGGCCACGCCGGTCCAGCGCCACCTGGACCAGTTCGACGACCACCGTGTCACCGGCGGGGCACCGCCGGTAGGTACCCTCGAGCCGGGCCAGCGCGTCGTCCAATCCGGCGAGCAGACACTGTCCGAGCAGATGCTGCTTGCTGTCGAAGTGCCGGTAGAGCGCGCCGGGAGAAATGCCCACCCGCGCGGCGACCATCGCCATCGACGTGTCGTGATACCCGTCGTGCGCGAACGCGTCGAACGCGGCGGCGAGGATGATCGTGCGACGATTGCGCGGTCGCGTGCGGCGGGTGGTCACCTCGGATCTCATCCCCCTCAGTGTGCCCGCACGATGGGTCCGGCTAGGGAAGGGATACTCCTTCGCCGAGCGGGGCCGTCGGCACATGCCGCCGCAGGAAGTCGAGCTGATCGGCGACGACGCGATCGAAGGCCGCACCGCGGTAGATGTCGAAGTGTCCGTCCCGATAGGTGCGGATCTCGCCTCGAGGCGCGCGGGCGGCGTAGCGCAGAGTGGGCCCGGCCGGGGCGACCGAGTCGGTCTCGCACACCGAGAACAGGATCGGGACCTGGACATCGGGGGTGAGACGACCGGGCCGGTCGGTGAGGATATCGAGCACCACGCGCGCGGCGACCTCGTTACGGAAGTCCATGCCGGGCGGGACCAGGCCCAGATAGCCGGGTTCGGCGTCGGGAGCGCTCATCAGCGCCGTGCTGTGGACGGGCCCGGCGGTGGCGATCATGTGTGGCGCGCGTCCGAGTCGGGTGCCGACGACATCGCGCAGCCAGGCGACGGTCGCCTTCACCGAGCTGATCGCAGGGACCGCCAGGGTGGAGGCCACGCCGTCGGTGAACGGGCACTGCGCGATCGCGGCCACGAGACCGGGGGGACGTTGCGCGGCGGTGTAGATGACATGCCCGCCGCCGAAGGAGGTGCCCCAGGCGATGATTCGCTCACCGTCCACCTGAGGCAGCTGCCGTGCGAAGGTGAGTGCGGCGGCCCAGTCGGCGCGTTGTTCGGTGGTCGAGAGCAGGTGCCGGGGTGTGCCGTCGCTGTCGCCGAAATACCGGTAGTCGAACACCAGACACGCGTAGCCCGCGGCCGTGAACCGTTCGGCATAGGCGGCCAGACCCATTGCCCGGACCGCGCCGAGGCCGTGCGCCATCACGATCACGGGCGGCCGCTCGCCCTCGGGCAGGTACAGCGTCGCGGCGCAGCGTTCGCCGGCCACGGAGGGAAATCGCAGGATTTCGCTGCTCATCGCGGCGTCACCTCGAGCTCGCGTTCGCGGCGCGCCGACACGGACGCGGTCGGGTAATCGGCACTCGACATCCCGGCGGGGCGGGCGGCGCCGCGGCGGCGCTCCAGGCGCAGATCGCGCATGTAATCGTCGAAATCGACCTGGATGGTGTGCCGCTTGGACGCCACGTAGCGACGTTCCAGTCCCCGACGATGCGCGGTGATCTCCCGCTCCATCGCCCGGCGGTCGGGCAGGTGGTAGACGCCGTGCAGGTGATCGGCCACGAGATGGGCCTGGCGTTCGGCGATCGGCATGATGGCGCCCAACGGCTGGATCAGGCCGAGGAAGTACAGACCGGGGACGTCCGGATGGAAGAGCCTGCGGTACAGGCCGATCCGGTTGTCGCCGGAGGGGTCGAGGAAACCGGGGTCGAAGAACGGGAAGCTGATCTTGTAGCCGGTGCAGAACACCACCAGATCCGCGGCGACGCGGCGGCCGTCGGCGAAGACGACCTCGTCGCCGTCGAACCGCTCGATGGTGGGTACCGGTGTGATCGCGCCGTGCGCCAGCCGATCCAGGATGCGGCTCGACATCGTCGGATGTGCCTGGGCGAATTTGTGATCCGGTGCGGGCAGGCCGTATCGCGTCATCGGTCCGGTGGCGGCGGCCATCAGTCGCCGGGCCAAGGGCCAGCGCAGGAAGGAGGGGATCCATTCCGCTCCGCCGATCTGGTCATAGGGTCGCCCCCAGACGTATTTCGGGATGACGTGGACGCCGCTGCGGGCCGAGAGATAGGTCTGTGCCGCGTGATACGAGGCGTCGACGGCGATATCCATCGCCGAGTTACCCATGCCGAGTACGACGACGCGCTTGCCTGCCAGCTGCGCTTCGTCGGTATATGCGTGGGAGTGCATGATCTGTCCGCGGAATTCACTCGCGCCGGGAAACATCGGCTCGGGCAGGCGGGGATCCCAGTGGTGGCCGTTGGCGACGAGAACCGCGTCGTAGCAGACGATCTCGCCGGTCGACAGGGTGACGTCGAAGGTGCCGTCGGTTTGTGGGGCGACATGGGTGACGCCGGTGCGGAACCGGATCCGCTCGCCGAATCCGAAATGCGTGACGTAGTCGGCGAAGTACTGCGCGATCTGATCGTGGCGGGCGAAGTCGGGCAGGTGAGCGGGCATCGGGAAGTCGCTGAACTCCATCCGTTGCCGCGAGGTGTTGATGTGCAGTGACTTGTACGCCGCCGAGACGCCGTTGCTGTTGCCCCACACCCAGTTGCCGCCGACCCGGTCGGACAGCTCGTAACAGTCCACGTCCAGGCCGCGTTCGGCCAGCACCTTCACCGCGGCGATGCCGGCCGAGCCCGCGCCGATCACGCACACCCGGGCGCCCTTGGAGGGGTCGAACATATTGCACACTCCTTTGTGACCAGTGGTCATATGACCACTGGTCACTGTACGATCGAGTGGTCGCACCGTCAAGAGCCCGCGGGCAGAGGAGAGCAGTGATGCCGACAGGGACATGGGACCGGCTCGCGCCCGCCCGCCGCGCCGCCGTGGTGGCGGCCGCCGAGGCCGAGTTCGCCGCGCGGGGGTTCAGCGGCGGCAGTCTCAACACGATCTGCCGGGAGGCGGGCGTCGCCAAGGGCAGCCTGTTCCAGTACTTCACCGACAAGGCGGACATGTATGTCTACCTGGCCGAACAGTCCAGTGAACGGATCCGCTCGACCATCGAGGCGGCCGCGGCCGAACTGCCGTGGGACACCGATTTCGTCGGCTCGTTCGAGAAACTGGTGGAGACCTGGGTGCGGTATTTCTACGGGCATCCGCTCGAGCGAGCCATGACCGCCGCCACCAACCTCGAACCCGACCCGGTCGCCCGTACGGCGGTTCGTGAGGCCGTCAACCGGCATTACCTGGCGGTCCTGCGTCCCCTCATCGAACGCGCGGTGGACACCGGGGTGATCCGCCGCGATGCCGACACCGATGCCCTGCTGGCGCTGCTGCTGCTGATGCTTCCGCATCTGGCCCTGGCCCCGCACGTCCAGGGGCTGGATCCGCTACTCGGCCTGGCCGATGGCGGCGCCGATCATGCGGTGAGCGTCGCGTTGACGCTGGTCACGACGGTTCTCGAGCCATTTCGGATCAACCCGACGTGAGTCTCTCGCGGGTGGGGCCGAGGGGCGGTGGATCGGGTCGAGCCGGGACACCGCCGCAGTCTCCTCAGCCGGTTCGATGTCGCGGGACGTCACCACCTGACCGCTCGACGGCAATGGGCGAAGCGCCCGCAGGCAATCTGCCAGGTGGGCGCTTCGCCGGGCAGGGCCGATCTGGCCTCGGCGGGGTCAGGCCGCGTCGAGGGCGGCGGTGATCTTGTGGAGCATCGCGGTCACGGCAGGGCTGGGCCGGCCGTTGGTGAACTGGGTGGCGGATTCGGTCGCGGTCAGCACGGTGTCGCGGAAGTTCTCGGCTTCGGCCGGGTGGTGCGCGCCGAGCAGGCGCATGGCCGCCGTGAGGCTCGGCAGCACCTGGTCGGCGAGTTCGGCGACGGACTTGCCGTGCAGGTGAATGTCTGCGGACTTGGCCGCGAGCACATGCCCGACCAGTCCGGTCGCCGAGGTGAGTGCGATCGTGCCGTGCGAGATCGCCTTGTGCGGCGCGCCCGCGGCCGCCAGCAGCGACACGGCGCCGTAGGCCGCGGTGCGCAGGGTGCTGTTGTCCTGGTCGGTCAGCGTGATGATGGACATGTCGGGTGCTCCTCGAAATCGGTGGTGGCGCCGATCGAAACGGTGCCGGTCGGTGTGTTCGATGTGCACAACTGTCGCCGGACCGCCTGATACCGAGCTGACGTCCACCTGACACCGCCGCTGACACCGCGAGGAGGCGATCGGCCCGGCCGAGGCTCAGGTGTCGACGTTCGCCGTCGTGCCCGTGCGCGAACTCGTCACCTGTCGGAGCGCGACTCGATGGCGAGATCGACGCGCGCGGCCAGGGCGTCCAGCACCGCGACCTGAGCGGCGGGAACCTCGATCCGCATGATCGCGTCGCCGTCGAAGGTGAACACGAAGAACGAGCAGCAGCTCGATTCCCGCGCGGCGAGCTCACGCGCCGTGGTTTCGGCCCCGGCCGACAGCGACAGCTCGAGCCGCGTCGGCGCCGGACGCCGCCCGCTCTCGACGTGCTCGGCGAAGAATCGGTCGAACTCGGCGACTCGTAGTCCCGTCAGAGCCACCTGATCCGGCGGAACACCACTACCAGTGCCGAGCACACGATCGCCATGGTCGCCAAGACCACGGGATAGCCCCAGCCCTGTTTCAGCTCCGGCATGTAGTCGAAGTTCATTCCGTAGATGCCGGCGATCATCGTGGGCACCGCCAGGATCGCCACGAACGCCGAGATCCGGCGCATGTCGGCGTTCTGCTGGACGGCGATCTTGGCCACCGCCGCGTTCACCAACGCGGTCAGCGACTCGTCGAGGTCGTTGATCCGCTCGGTGACACCGGTGTGGTGATCGGCCACGTCGCGCAGGTA
Source organism: Nocardia sp. No.11 (assembly GCF_038752175.1). Lineage (NCBI taxonomy): Bacteria > Bacillati > Actinomycetota > Actinomycetes > Mycobacteriales > Nocardiaceae > Nocardia > Nocardia sp. No.11. The sequence continues at coordinate 7,126 of NZ_JBCGFB010000034.1, forward strand.
GCGGCGAATCTCCTTCGGCAACGGCGCCTCGGGGCGGGTCAGCAGCTGCAACGGTTGCCCCAAGGGGCTCACCGCCCGCCGCAATTCCACGATCTCGCGCTTGAGCTGATAGATCGATTCGATCGGCAACCGGCTGCGCGGGGTGAACAACTCCTCCTCGATCTGGTCGACGTCGTATTCCACCGACTGGGCGACGGCGATGTAGGAGTCGACCACGTGATCGGTGATCGCGTGCAGCACCGCACCCGACCCCCGCGCGAGACGCTGCGGGTCCGCTTCCAACCGCTGCCGGACATCGGCGAGCCCGGAATGTTCACCGCGCCGGACCGCGACCACGAAATCGGGTGCGGTGAACACCATGATCTCCCCGGTCTGCACGATCTCGCTCACCGTCGCCATGTCGTGCTCGACATAGGCGACCGTGCGCATCACCGTGACCAACGTGTCGTCGTAGCGCTCCAGCTTCGGCCGCTGGTTGCCCCTCACTGCGTCCTCGACCGCCAGCGAGTGCAGCCCGAACGTCCCCGCGATCTCACTCATCTGCCGGGCATCGGGTTCGAACAAACCCACCCAGACGAACCCCTCGCCTCGACGCCGTACCTCCGCCAGCGCCGCGGCCGGGGTGCACCGGGCGGGCAGGCGCCGCCCGTCCACATAGACACCGCAATCGACGATCGCCCGCGCCGTCGGTACGGCCGGTTTCGGCACGATCCGCGCCGGAGCGCGTCGGGAACGTCGAAAACGGAACTGCGGAGCTGATGACACCGCACCGATCCTACGGAGTCGCCAGGGCTGTCCGGCGGGCGACGAATCGGCTATCCGTGCGGCTGACCCGGGTCGTAGCCGGGGCAGCCGGGGTACGGGCGGGGCAGGTCGGGCTTGGCGCCGAAGCACACGCTGTTCGGGTCGGTCGGATCGTAGGAATCGCCCTCTCGGCGGTTGCCGGTCGGCAGCGGGACGGTGCTGGTGGAGCCGGTGGGGGTGGTGGTGGGTGGGGTCGTCGTGCTGGTCGGCACCGGGTCGGAAGCGCGCGAGCAACCGGCCCCGAGCAGCGCGAAGGCGAGCACGGAAGTGACGAGCAGGGTGCGGTTCACAACAGTCCCTTCCTCGGAGATCGCCGCCGCCGATGAACGGCCAGCACACTTCCGGCAACACTACTGTGGCCGGCCGTCGCTCTCGTCAGCGGGGCAGCAGGGTGATGCGCGCGTTGTCGGCCGGACTCAAACCGGTGTGATAGCGCCGCGGCGGCTCGATGGGGCCCTCGATCGGGGCGATGCGGCGATGTTCGAGCACTGTGCGGAACAGGATGCGCGCCTCGGCCAGGGCGAACTGCGCGCCGAGGCAGCGGTGCGCGCCCGCGCCGAAGGTGAGCCAGGTGCTGGTGCTCGGCCGCTGGTCGAGGAAGCGCTCGGGGCGGAAGGTCATCGGGTCCGGGTAGTGGTGCTCGGATTCGTGGATCAGCAGGATCGGCACGATGACGATCGCGCCCTGCGGGATGGTGATGCCGTTGATCTCGGTGTCGCGCAACGCCCGTCGGCCGGTGAACGGCGAGACGGGACGCAGGCGCATGACTTCGGCGACTACCGCGTCGAGGTAGGCGTCCAGGCGCGCGCCGTCACCGGTGTCGACAGCGGTGTCGACCTCGGCCATGGCGCCGGGATGGGCGGCCAGCATGGCGGCGATCCAGCCGAGGGTGATGGCGGTGGTCTCGTAGGCGCCCAGCAGGATTCCGCGCATATTGCGGGCCAGCGCGGGATCGTCGTGCTGGTCGAGATCGGTGCCGATGTAGCGCGAGAGCACGTCGCGGCGCTCGGTCGCGCGCTCGGGGGCGGCCCGGCGGGCGGTGATCTCCTCGACGATGACGGCGTCGACCTCGCGCTGGGCACGGCGCAGCGGCGGATAGGGGATGGTCAGGCCGCCGAGGAACGGGGTGATCAGGGTGACGGCGAGGAATCCGCGGCTCTCGATCTCGCCGAACCACGCGCCGACCGCGTTCTTCAGCCGGTCCCGGCGCTCGGGCGCGACCTCGCCGAAGACGACACCGAGCAGCACGCCGATGGCGAGGTCGTAGCCGGCGGTCAGGAATTCGAAGGACTCACCCACCGGCCACTTCGGCAGTTCTCGTTCGACCACCTCGACCATCAGGTCCTCGTAGGAACGCAGTGCGGCGGTTTGGAACGGCGGCGCGAAATGCTTGCGCTCGCGACGGTGCTCGTCACCGTCGAGGAAGATCATCGTCTGCTTGCCGAACATCACGTCGTGACTCGAGAAGCGGCTCAGCACCTGACCGATGGAGAAGTCGTCGTGATTGGCGAACAGCGCGCGCACATCGCCGGGTTCGTGGGTGACCAGCATCGTGGGAAATCCCGGCGGATCGACGACGAACCGCTCGCCGAATTCCCGCAGCGGGGAACTCTGGGTGCCCGGGCGCAGCAGTGTGCCCAGCTCGCCGAGCCGGCGCAGGGGTAGTCGGGGCAGGTCGCGCAGCGAGATCGGGGTCTGTGACACTCCGCCATCCTCACCGCGAAATTGCCGTTGTGCCATGCGGTGTCGGAAATTCGATGCCCCCAATTATCGGGGCTCACCATGCCGTGGTCGATGTTCACGACTCCCGCTGCATGCTCGCGCGGCCGCTATTGTGGGCGCAGTCAGTGGGTTCCACGGTCAGAGGAAGTAGTTCGTGCTCAACACTTTCGTCGACACATTGTTCGCCCAGGTCGAGAATCGACCGGCCGAGGTGGTGTATCGGTTCTTGGACAATGGTGACGTCGATGGTGTCGTGCGCAAATTGTCCTATGCCGAACTGGGGCGGCGAGCACGCGCCATCGGAGCGGTCCTGCAGGATCGCGCGCCGCGGCGCGCGCTGCTGCTCTACCCGGCCGGGCCCGAGTTCGCCGAGGCGTTCTTCGGTTGTCTGGCCGCCGGTGTGGTGGCGGTGCCCGCACCGCTGCCGGAGTGGGAGAACCGGTCGCTGCGGCGCTTGCGGCGGATGGTGGCCCACGCCGAGGTCGACATCGTCCTGGCGCCGCGCCGGATCCTCGCGGACGCGGCGGCGCTGGGCGTGGAGATCCCGGAATTGGCCGGGGTGCCGTGGCTGTCGACCGACGACCTGCCCAGCGCGGCCGCCCTGCGCTGGCGCGAACCCGAGCTGCGACCCGACTCGGTGGCGTTCCTGCAATACACCTCCGGCTCGACCAGCGCGCCACGCGGCGTGGTGCTCACCCACGCCAACCTGCTGCACAACCAGGCGGCGCTGACCGCCGGACTCGGGCACGACCGGATCGCCGACCACGACGGCGCGCTGTTCGCCAGCTGGCTGCCGATGTACCACGACATGGGACTCATCGCGCCGCTACTGCACACGGTGTATCGCGGGGCGCATTCGGTGCTGATGTCGCCGCTGCACTTCTTGCAGCGGCCGCAACGGTGGCTGCGCGCGATCTCCACCTATCGCGCGCACACCAGCGGCGGACCGAATTTCGCCTACGAGCTGTGCCTGCGCCGGATCGCGCCCGAGCAGCTCGACGACCTGGACCTGAGCTCGTGGCGGGTCGCGTTCAACGGCTCCGAACCCGTGCGGGCGGGCACTGTACGCCGCTTCGCCGACACTTTCGCGCGCGCCGGATTCCGCGCGACGGCCCAGCAGCCGGTCTACGGCCTGGCCGAGGCCACCCTGATCGTCACCGCGCCGGCCACCACCGCCGCGCCGACGATCGTGCCCATCACCGGAAGTCCTACGCGCGGTGGCGAACTCGTCGGCGTCGGGAGCGCGGTGCCGGGAATCTCGGTGGCCGTCGTCGATCCGGAGCGCGGAACCGAGCGCGGCGAGGGGGAGGAAGGCGAGATCTGGGTGGCGGGCGGCAGCGTCTCGGCGGGCTACTTCCGGGACGCGGCGGCCACCGCCGAGGTCTTCGGGGCCGCGCTACCCGGACGCGACGAGAAGTTCTTGCGTACCGGCGATCTGGGATTTCTCTCCGCCGGTGAGCTTTTCGTCACGGGCAGGCGCAAGGATCTGGTGATCGTGGATGGGCGCAACCACTATCCGCAGGACATCGAGGTCACCGTCGAGGCGGCGCACCGCGGGGTGCGCGCGGGGTGCGTGGCGGCCATCGCCGTCGATCTCGACGGCGAGCAGCCGGTGGTCGTGGCGGAGGTGCGCGAGACCGATCCCGCCGAACTGTCCGCGATCGAAGGCGCCGTGCGGGCCGCGGTGGCGACCGAGCACGGGCTCACGGTGGCCGCGGTGCTGTTGATCCGTTCGGGCACGATCTTCAAGACCAGCAGCGGGAAGATCCAGCGCTCGGCGTGCCGGTCGGCCTATCTGTCCGGCGAACTGCTGACACTGCAGGCCGGTCCAGTGCGCTCGCCGGAGGACGAGTCCGCCGACATCGCCGCCGAGCCCGCGGCAGGCGAGCCGGCCTCGGAGCTCTCGGCGGAGGCCGTGCGGGACTGGCTCGTTGCCGCGATCGCCCGGCAGTCGCTGCTGGACCCCGAGCGGATCGACGTGCACCGCCCGCTCGTCGAATTCGGTTTGGGCTCGGCCGATCTGGTGGAGCTGGTGGTGGACCTGTCGGACTTCGCCGGCCGCTTCATCGACACCAATCTGTTCTTCGACCATCCCACGATCGACGGTGTCGCCACCGTGCTGACGGCACCGACGCAGGACGCGCCCGCGCCGTCCCCGGTAGTCGACGCGGCGGCGAGCGAGGACAGCGACGACGACGGGATCGCGATCATCGCCATGTCCTGCCGGTTCCCGGGCGCCGCCGATTCCCCCGAGGCGCTGTGGCGGCTGCTCGACAGCGAGGCCGACGGGCTGGGCGAGGTGCCGCCGGGCCGCTGGGACATCGACGGCCTGTACAACCCGGACACCTCCGCGACCGGCACGGCGTATACGTTCCGTGGTGGGTACGTCGACGGGATCGACCGCTTCGACGCCGCGTTCTTCGGCATCGGCCCGCGCGAAGCGGCGGTCATGGACCCGCAGCAGCGGATGATGCTGCAGCTGGCCTGGGAGGCCATCGAGCGGTCGGGGCGTGATCCCCGGACCCTGCACGGCAGCGCCACCGGCGTGTACCTGGGTGTGTACAGCACCGGGTATCTGGCCGATCCCGCGCCCGAACAGCTGAACGGTCAAGTGGGGACGGGGCTTTCGCCCAGCGTCGCCTCGGGGCGGATCTCCTACACGCTGGGGTTGCACGGTCCGGCCGTCACCCTGGACACGGCGTGCTCGTCCTCGATCGTGGCGATGCACCTGGCGATGCAGGCGCTGCGAGCGGGGGAGTGCGATCTCGCCCTGGCGGGCGGCGCCACCCTGCTCATGTCACCGGTCGCCCATATCGAGCTGTGCCGGTTGGGTGTGCTGTCGCCGACCGGCCGGTGCGCGCCGTTCTCGGCCGACGCCGACGGAACCGTGTGGGCCGAAGGCGCGGGCATGGTCCTGCTGAAGCGGCTGAGCGACGCGCACCGCGACGGTGATCGGGTGCTGGCGGTCGTGCGGGGGTCCGCGGTCAACCAGGACGGCCGCAGTCAGGGGCTGAGCGCACCCAATGGCGCTGCGCAGGAGCAGGTCCTGCGCGCGGCGTTGCGCGCATCGGGGCTGGCGCCGCACGACATCGACTATGTGGAGGCGCACGGTACGGGGACCGCGCTGGGCGATCCGATCGAGGCTCGGGCCCTGGCGCGGGTGTACGGACCCGGGCGTGATCCGGGGCGGCCGCTGGGGGTCGGGTCGCTGAAGTCGAACCTCGGTCACACCCAGGCCGCGGCGGGCGTGGCCGGCGTCATCAAGTTGGTGCTCGCGCTCGAACACCAGCGCATTCCGGCCACCGTGAACGTGGATGTGCCCTCGCCCCATGTCGATTGGGAGCGCAGCGGGGTCGCCGTCCACGGACAGACGGCGCCGTGGCGACGCGGCGACCGGCCGCGCCGGGCCGGAGTGAGCGCCTTCGGGTTGAGCGGCACGAACGCGCACCTGATCCTCGAGGAACCCGCGCCGGTCCCCGCACCCGCGGAATCCGGCCCGGCGGCGTCGGTGGCGCTGCTGCCGATCTCGGCGCGCAGCGAACGATCACTGCACGGGCAGGCCGAGCGGCTGCTGGAGTTCGTGCTGGCCGATCCCGGTGCCGAACCGTGGGCCGTGTCGCGTGCGCTGGCCACAGAACGCACGCAGTTCGAGCGCCGCGCCGTCCTGGTGGCCACCGATCGGGACGAGATGGTCGGCGCGCTGCGCGACCTGGTCGAGAGGCGGGCTTCGGCGAATGTGGTGGTGGGCGACGGGCCGGTGCTGACCACCGCCAAGACCGCCTTCGTCTTCCCCGGGCAGGGCATGCAGTGGGTCGGCATGGCCCTGGACATGCTGGCGGCCTCGGTGGCGTTCCGCACGGAATTCGACCTGTGCGACAAGGCGTTCGGTGCGCATCTCGGCTGGTCGCTGACCGACCGGCTGGCCAGCTCGACCCCCGCCGACCTCGTCGATTTCCCTGTCGTCCAGCCACTGCTGTTCGCGACCATGGCCGCGCTGGCCGCCACTTGGCGGGCGGCGGGCGTCGTCCCGGATGCCGTGCTCGGGCACAGCCAGGGCGAGATCGCGGCCGCGTACTGCGCGGGCGCGCTGGCCCTCGACGATGCCGCGCGGATCGTCGTCACCCGCAGCCGCCTGATGCAGGCCATCGACGAGCCCGCGGCCATGGCGATGATCGGCCTGCCCGAGGCCGAGGTCGCCGCGCGGCTGCTCGCCTACGACGGCCGGGTGTCGATCGCGGCGGTCAATATCCGGCGCTCGACCATCGTCGCCGGTGAGCAGGCCGCCGTGGCCGAACTGCTCGCCGAACTCGACGGCGCGGGTATCTACACCCGGCTCGGCGCCTCGGGTCCCGGTCTCGCCGGGCACTGCCGGATCATCGAGGAGATCCGTTCGGACCTGACCACGCAGTTGGCCGAGACGACCGCGCACGTGCCCACCACCCCGTGGTATTCGACGGTGACCGGCGAACCGGTGACGACCGCGCCGACGGGACCGGACTACTGGTACCGCAACGCTCGCGAGACCGTGCGCTTCGCGGCCACCGTCGAGCGGATGGTCGGCGACGGCTTCCGCTACTTCGTGGAACTCGGCGCGCATCCGTCGTTGACGGCCGCCGTGCGCACGGTGTCGGAGGAGCTCGGGCGCGACGTGATCGCCGTCGGTTCGCTGGTACGGGATCAGGACGGGCCGAAAGCGCTGGCCCGATCGCAGGCGGTGCTGTACGCGGCCGGCCACGATCTGGACTGGACCAGGCTGGCCCCCGGCCCCGGCCGGATCGACCTGCCCACCTACGCGTTCGACGAGCGGCGATTCTGGACCGACAGCGGCCACCGCGCCACGGGCGCGAGCGGCCTCGACGACATCACGCATCCGCTGCTCGGCGCCGTGGTCGCGCACCCGGAGTCTGGTGGGGTCACCCTCACCGGACGACTGTCCCGGGCCCGGCATCCCTGGGTCGCCGATCACGCGGGACCCTCTGCCGTTCTGGTGCCCGGCGCGGCACTGGTCGAATGGGCGATCCGCGCCGGTGACGAGGTGGACTGCCCGGTCGTGCGGGAACTGGTGTTGCGGGCCCCGCTGCTGGTCCCCGAGCGCGCCGCCGTGCAGATCCAGGTGGTCGTCGGTGGCGCCGACGCCGAGCACCGGCGCACCGTGCGCGTCTACGCCCGCGACGAGCACGATCCGGACGCGCAGTGGACAGTGCACGCCGACGGGCTGCTCGCGGAGGAACCGGGAGTCGCACCGGCACAGCTGGATTCGTCGGTGTGGCCTCCGACCGGTGCGGAGTCCGTCGATGTCGGCGAACTCTACGATCGGCTGTTCGCCCGAGGTCATCGGTACGGGCCGGTGTTCCGGGCGATGCGTGCCGCCTGGCGAGGTGACGACGACCTGTTCGTCGACGTCGAACTGCCCGAGCAGGCACACGACGACGCGGCCGCCTTCGGCATCCACCCCGCCCTGCTCGACGCCGCCCTGCACGCCACCGCGCTGTTCGCGAGCGACGGCGAGCACGCGCTGCTGCCGTTCGTCTGGTCCGATGTCGTGCTGTCGGCGACCGGCGCGACCGCGCTGCGGGTGCGGCTCACCCGGTCCGGACCGGACGCGGTCACGCTGACGGCGACGGATCGGACCGGCCGTCCGGTCGTGTCGGTGGGGTCGCTGCTGTCGCGTCCGGTCGACATCACCCGGTGGCAGGGGGCGTCACCGGCGGCGGCACTGCGTCGGCTGTACCGCCTGACCTGGACGCCGGTGGTACTGCCGACCGCGGCGGGGTCGTCGGAGGTGGTCGAGTGGCCCGCCCCCGGCGCGACGGTCGTGCTCGGCGTTCCCGAAGGGCGATCACCCAGCGCGGTGCACGCCACTGCCCGGGAGGTGCTGGCTCAGCTCCAGACCTTCCTCGGCGACCACCGTTTCGAGCGATCCACCCTCGTGGTGCGCACGCGCGGCGCGGTGGCCGAGAATCCGCCGGAGCTCGCCCGGAGCGATTCCTCGGCGCTGCCCGCGTCCTCGATCAGCCCGGACCCCGCCGGTGCGGTCGTGTGGGGCCTGGTGCGTTCGGCCCAGTCGGAGAACCCCGGCCGGATCGTCCTGGTCGACTCGACCGACCCCGGCCTCGACTACCCGGCGCTGCTGACCACCGGCGAGCAGCAGCTCCTCGTGCGCGACGGTCGCGCGTTCGTGCCGAGGCTGACCCGGCTGTCGGAGGTCGCCGAGACCACGCCGCCACGCCGGATCGCCCTGGACGACGGCGCGGTGCTGATCACCGGTGCGCCGGGCCGCCTCGGCTCGGCGCTCGCGCGCCACCTGGTCGACGCCTACGGTGCACGGAACCTGGTCCTGGTCAGCCGGCGCGGCCTCGACGGCCCCGGCGGGGGGCAGCTGCGGGCCGACCTCGAGCAGCGGGGTGCGCGGGTGCGGTTCGCCGCCGCTGACATCACCGACCGGTCCGCGCTGGCCGATCTGCTCGACGGGCTGCCACTGGCCGGTGTCGTGCACGCGGCATGCGTTCTCGACGACGCCACGATCGGCTCGCTCACCCCGGAGCGGCTGGCCGCGGTCCTACGCCCGAAAGTCGACGCGGCGCATCATCTGCACGAGCTCACCGCGGATCGTCCGCTGTGGATGTTCGTCCTGTTCTCCGCGGCGGGCGGCCTGTTCGGCACCCCGGGCCAGGCCAACTACGCGGCTGCCAACGCCTATCTCGACGCGCTCGCCGCGCATCGCCGGTCGCTCGGTCTTCCCGCGCAGGCCCTGGCCTGGGGCGCTTGGGAAGTCGACATGCACGACCACCTGGCTCGTGCCGATATCGCGCGCATCGCCCGCGCCGGTGTCCGCGCGTTCGCCGTCCCCGACGGGATGGCGTGTTTCGATGCCGCACTCGCACAGGGTGATTCGCTACTGGTACCGCTGCTGCTGGACACCGCCGTGCTTCGCGGGTCGGCGGCGGTCCCTCCGTTGCTGCACGGGCTGGTCCGGCGGGCGCCCCGCCGTGCCGTGGCCGAGCGCGCGACCATCGACGCGGCGGTGAGCTCGCGTTTCGCCGACGAACTGCGCACCGCCCCCCGCGCCGAAGCGATCGCCACCGCCACGGCCGCGCTGGCCGGGTGGACGGGCGAAGTCCTCGGCCACAGCGGCACCGAGACGGTCGAGGTCGCGACGTCGTTCCAGAGCCTCGGCCTGGATTCGCTGATGGCGGTGGAACTGCGGAACAAGGTGCGCGAGCACACCGGAATCGCGGTGCCCCTGGGCACGATCCTCGCCGAGCAGAGCCTGACCGATCTCGCGGGGTATCTCGTGGACGAAGTCGGCCGTCGCCACGGCGACAGCACCGCCGCCGTGGCGGTCGAGGTCCCCGAGGTCGAGGTACTGCCGGTGACCCGGGACATGATGCGGCTGCTGCGCACCGAACAGCTCGGCATTCCGAGCGCCGCGCAGACCGGTGGCGTCGCCGTCCGGGTGCCGGTACCGGTCACCCGGGCGCAGCTGGAGTCCGCTGTCGGCAGGCTCGCCCGGCGCCATGCCGCCTTGCGTACCACCATCCGGCCCAGCGAGGCCCACGGCCGCGAGCTGGCCATCCGTCGCGAGGCCGAGCTGTCGGTGGGGTGGCGCGCGCTGGAACGACTCGAGGACGCCGTCGTCGAACAACACTTCCGCGCCCTGATGGCGCTGCCGTTCGATCCGGCGACCGGCCCGCTGTGGCGTTTCGAACTGCTCGACGCCGGATCGGCCGGTCAGGTGCTGCTGTTCGGCGCGCACCACGGCATGAGCGATGTGCAGTCGATGCTGCTGGTCGCGGGCGAACTCGCGACCGAGCTGTCCGGTGTCCCGCTCGACGACACCGTCACCAACCGGGACCTGCACCAGCTGCTCACCGCACAGCCGAGCCGACGCGACGACACCGCCGTGGCCCGCTGGGGCGCTGCCTTCGCCGGGGCGCGGCGACTCGAGCTGACGCTCGCCCGGCCCCGACCGACCGAGCGCACCTACGGCGCCGCAGCTGTGGCCCTGGACCTGCCGGACGGACTGCACGACCGGGTGGCCGATCGGGCACGCGAGCTCGGGATCACCCCGGCCGCGCTGTTCCTCGGCGCGCTGACCGTCGCCCTGGCACGGCGGCAACAGGTCGAGCGGTTCGCGCTCGCGGTGCCGGTCGACACCCGTATGCACGCGGACGCGACCGACGCGGTCGGATATTTCGGGGTGCCCGTGCCGTTCCCGGCGGAGGTGGCCGACGGCGATCGCGTCGCCGATGTCCTGCGCCGCACCGCCGACCGGCTCCGCACCCTCCTCGCGCCGGGCGCCGGCTTCGCCGAGGTGCTGGCCGCCCTGGCCGGGGAAGGGCTGTACCGGGACAACGCACCGATGGTCGAGGTCTACTTCAACTATCTGCGCGCCAACTCCGCGGTGGCCACCGCGGAGATCGTCCCGGTGAGCACCGGCTTCTCGGACCTCGATCTGATGATCGCGGTGCTGCCGGATACCGATCAGGTGTGGTTCACCTACAACACCGACATCATCGACGCGCCGACCTGTGCCGAGTTCGGCAGGTACTACCTCGATGTCGTCGCTGCGGCGGTCGCCGATCCCGGCGCGCCCGCCGGGACGGAAAGTGCCGGGCCGCAGTCGGAGTCCGGTCCGCGGGTCGCGCTCGGCGCGACCTTCGCGCTGGGGCGGCTGCCCGAACTGCTCGCGGCCGCCGCGGACACGGCGCTCACCGTCGCCGAGGCGCCCTATCACCAGGTGCTGTTGTGTCTGCGTGACCCGTCGGGCGTGTTCGCGCAGCAGTCGACCGAGATCGGCATCGTGCTGGTCCGTGCCACGGACCTGGAACGTTTCGGCGATCTCGGCGACGATGTGCTGCACGAGTTGGCCACCGCGTTCCCGTCGGCGATCACCGATGTCGTCGCGCGGACGCGTCGGCCGATCATCGTCGGCATCCTGCCCTCGTCTCGGCCCGCTCCGCGGTTCTCGGGCTGGGAGCGTGATGTCACCGAACGGCTGCGGGAGGCGCCCGGCGTCGCCCTGCTCGAGCCTTCGGACTGGAGTCGATTCCACGCGGTCGAGGCACCCTTCGACGAGCGCACCGAGATCCTCGCGCACCTGCCGTTCACGCCGGAGTTCCAGGCCGCGGTGGCGCTGACCCTGGCCGCGACCGTCACGGCAGTAGGCGAACCCGCGCCGAAAGTGATCGCCGTCGACGGCGACGACACGCTGTGGAGCGGAACGGCAGGCGAAAGCGGTGCCGCGGGAGTGCGTTTCGATGCGCCTCGGCTGGCCTTGGCCGCCAGGCTGCGGCACTGGCGCGACGCGGGCACCCTGCTGGTACTGGTGACCAACAACGACGACGACATCGTCCGCGCGATCCTCGAGCGTCCGGACAGTCCTTTGCGCCCTGCGGATTTCGCCGTGGTCTCGACGGGATGGGACGCCAAGCCGGGGCGCTTGGCCGCCGTCGCCGACTCGCTGCGACTGGGGCTGGACACCTTCTGCTATCTCGACGACAACCCCGTGGAGATCGCGCGGATGCGCGCCGAACTCCCGGAAGTCCTCGCCGTGACCTGCCCGCCCGCCGACGAACTCCCGTCGTTGCTCACCCGCCTGTGGCCACTCGTTCCGCTCGCCACGACCGCCGAGGACCGGAGCCGGGCCGAGTTCTACCGTCAGGAGTCCGCCCGCGACATCGCGCGCGCGGGGGTCGAGTTCGAGCAGTTCCTCGACGAGCTCGACCTGGTGGTGAACATCGAGGCGCTCACCGACGACTCCGCCCCCCGGGCCCACCAGCTCGTGCGCCGGACCACCCAGTTCACCCTCGCCGCCGTCACCGTCGACGACCTGGATCGCTGGCGCACCGAGGGTGAGGTGTGGACCGCCACCGCGCGCGACCGGTTCGGTGACTACGGCTTGATCTCCGTGCTCGCGCTGCGCGTGGACGGTGACAGTCTGCGCGTCACCGGCTGGCAGCTCAGCTGCCGGGCCCTGGGTCGCGGTGTGGAGGAGCGGCTGCTGCATTGGGTCGCCGACCGGGCCGAGGCGCTGGGCTGTGCGACTGTCCGCATGACGGTCGACAACACCGCCCGCAACACCCCCGCCCGCCGCCTGGCCGCGCGCCTGCACGGGCACGACATCCACGACGACGCGCAGAAGGTGTCGACGACACCGGAACGGCTGCGCGCGTTCCGTTCCTGGCACACCCCGGTGCCCGCCGGAGAGGTGCCCGAATGACGAGTCAGGACGCAGTGACCGGTCCCCGCAATCCCGCCGTCGACCGCCGCGCCCTCGGCGAGTCGATCGACAGTGGCGCAGCGGGAATGGATGTCGCCGCGCTGCTGGCTCGTGTCGGCGTCCGCGGTGGTGCCGGGGTGGCGACCGGCCGCCCGCAGACCGCCGAGTCGGGCAGTGGTCCCGTGCCCGGTATCGCGGAGTCGGGCGGTAGTGGCGCGACGGAGCTGGGCGTTGCGGAGTCCGGCGGTGGGCACGGGACCGCGCCTGGCGCTGCGAAGTCCAGCGGTAGCGGGGTGACCGAGCCCGGCATAGCGGGGTCCGGCAGTAGCGTCGGCGCGACGGGGTCCGGTGCCTCGGGGTCGACCGGCCGCGAGACACCGGAGGGGATCGCCTCGGGGCGCAGTGCCCTGGTGACCGGCACCGACGCCGACGAGTTGGCCCTCGCGATCGCCGCCCTGGCCGCTCGTTTCGCCGATTCGCCGGTCGGCGTCGATACCGACTTCTTCGACGCGGGCGGCACATCCATCGCGGCCGTCGAACTGGTCGCGGCCTTGGCGCGCGAGCTGGATGTCCAGCTCGACCTGGACACGGTGTTCTTCGATGCGCGACCGCGTCGGCTGGCCCAGCGGTGGCTGGCCGAAACAGCCGACCGGACCGCGACAGCCACCGAATCCGTCGCACCGTCGAAGGTGGCGCCGCCCACATCCCCGGATATCCCCGACACCGATGACCTGGCCCTGCTTTTCGCGGATCTGGCCGGGGCCGATCGCCTTCCGGTGGTCGCCGCGCCGGAGCGGGTGGTCCCGCGCCGGATCCTGCTGACCGGCGCGACCGGATTCCTCGGCAGTCACCTGCTGCTGGACCTGTTGCGGCACAGCGACGCCCATGTCGTGTGCCTGGTCCGGGCCGACGACGACGCGGCCGCGACGCAGCGGCTCGAACACGCGCTGCGGCGCTACGCCCTGCCGTGGTCGCGGGAGATCCTGCGCCGGGTCACCCCACTGGCCGGGGACCTGCGCGCGTCCCGGCTCGGCCTGACCGACGCGCGCTGGGAATCGCTGGCCGCCGAGGTCGACGCGATCGTCAACGCGGGCGCCGCGGTCGACTTCCTGCGCGGCTATCCGTCGCTGCGCGGCACGAACGTCCACGGTCCGCTCACCCTGGCCGAGCTGGCCTGCACCACGCGGTCCAAACCGGTGCACCACATCTCGTCGCTGGCGGTGTTCAACGGCGCGACCGCCACGACGCTGGCCGAGGACGCGCCCACCGCGAATGTCGCCGCCCTGCCCATCGGCTACGACCGGTCGAAGTGGGCGGCCGAGGCGCTGCTGCGGCGGGCGGGCGAGCACGGGCTGACGGTGACCGTGCTGCGTCCGGGCGGAATCGGCGGTCATCCCGAGACCGGTGCCCACAATCCCCGCGACCTCAACACCGGAATCACCGCGGCCCTGCTGCGCTTGCGGACCGTGCCCGGCTTCCGGTATCTGAACGCGGCGCCGGTGGACTGGGTCAGCCGCGTCGCCGCGCAGATCGTCCTCACCCCGGACGCGTGGGGTCAGACCTACCATCTCACCGGTCCGCCCACCTCGCTCGACCAGATCATGGCCGAGACCACGCTGGGCGGCCTGGGTGTGCGCGTGCAGGACTGGGCGCAGTGGTGCGCGGACGTGGTGCGCGCGGTCGAGGACGAGGGTGTGGCGGAACTGGCGCCACTGGCCCAGGTGTTGGGCAGCCCCGTGGCCCGGCGACAGCTGGCGGCCATGGTGAACACCCCGCCCGCGATCGCGACCCGGACCGCGGCTTTCGTCGCCGCCCACGGATTGCCCGCACCCGCCGCCGCGGGCCCGGCGCGCGCCCGGATGCTCACCGCCATGGCGGCCATGGCCCCGGACAGCGAGCACCCCTACCTGCGCTTCCACGAGACGCTCAGTGGAACCGTCACCCGCACAGGCGAATCGGCGCCGTTTCCGTGCGACCTGCGGCTGACACTGTCGGTGGCCGACAGCGCGCAGGTCTTCGCGGCGCGCACGCTCGACGTCACCGGCGAGCTCACCTGCCCCGCCCTGCACGCCGAACCGCTGCGCATCGAGGGCACCGCCACGGTCCGCCCGCACGATGGGATCCCGCTGGCCGACGACCTGCGGCACCCGATCATGCGGTACGACTTGACCCTGCGTGACGCGGCGGGCAGCACCTGGTGGTGGACCGGCTACAAGTTCGCCGCCGCCCGGCGCCGATTCGTCCGTCAGCTCGGCATCCAGGTCGTCGAGATCGGCCGCATCGGCGAACCCGGCGCCTACACCGGCGAGGTCGCCGTGCCGATGCACACCTACCTGCCCGACCAGATCGACGGCATCGAGATCGACCCGCGACTGCCCGAACGGCAACGGCGGCTGGCGAAGCTGCTGTGGCTGAGCTGGTTCGGCGGGCAGCTCGGCAAGAGCGTTATGGAGCCCATGCTGCGCGTCGGCATCGACCTGCTCGACCTGCGACGCGCCCTGCGGAAGGAGCGCCGCCGATGACCGAGTCCCCGGTGACCACCGAACCCGAGACGATCACGGTCCGCACCGCCGACGGCCTGGACCTGCGATTGCGCCGCGTCGGCCCCGACGGCGCGCCCGCGGCGCTGCTGGTGCACGGCCACGGGGTGTCCTCGGAGATGTTCGCGCTGACCGAGATCCGCAATCTCGTCGACGTTCTCGCCGACGCGGGCTACCAGTCGTGGCTGCTCGACTGGCGCGGCAGCAGCCGCCTGCCCTACAACGTCTCCGGCCCGCCGTACACCCTCGACGATGTCGCGCTCTACGACCTGCCCGCCGCGGTCGCCCGGATCCGGGATCACATCGGCGATCGACCGCTGTTCGCGGTGGCGCACTGCGTCGGCGCGCTGGCGCTGGCGCAGAGCCTGACCGCCGGCCTGCTGCCCGGATTGGCCGGTGTCGTCGCCCAGGGTGTCTTCCTCACCCCGAAGGTGAGCGCATCGACCCGGGTCCGGGTGCTGGTCGGCAGTGAACTGCTCGGCTCCCGCGTCGGCCACCTCGAATCCGACTTCCGCAAGGTCGGGCTGTGGTCGCGGCGCACCCTGCTCTACGCGGCCCTCTCACGCAAGGGGGACTGTCCCGATCCGACCTGCCGGATGGTCCACCACGGCTGGGGAATGGGCGCCGAGTTGTTCGCGCACGATCACCTCGACCCGCGTACCCACGACCGGCTGGCCGAGCTGTTCGGCGCGATTCCGCTGTCGGTGCTGCCGCACCTGCGGCAGATGGAACTCGCCCACGCGGTCGTGCGCTGGAACCTGTCCGACGACCGCTACCGGGCACTGCCCGAGAACGCGCTCGACCACGCCGACCGCATCGACTGCCCGGTACTGCTGCTGGCGGGCAGCCGCAACGCGGCCTGGCTCGATTCCAACCGGCTCTGTCACGAGGTACTGGCGGTGCGCAATCCCGGGCTCGATGTGCGCTACACCGAGATCCCGTCGTACGGGCACCTGGACACGTTCATCGGCCGTGGCGCGGCACTGGACGTGTTCGGGCACATCGTCGATTTCCTCGACGAGCGCTCAGCTGGGCAGGCGTAGTGGCAGCCCGGCGCAGCGGTAGATGGCATCGAGGACGGACATGGTGGTGATCGCGTCGTCCGCGGTGGTGGCCACCGGCGTCCCGCGCAAGACCGCGTCGGCGAAGGCGTCGAGTTGGTAGTCGTAGGACGGGCGGTGCGGGAAGCGGCGCACGCGCCTGCCCTGGTCGGAGCGGACCAGGAGCAGATGTCCGTAGTGCGGCAGCACCGGGTTGAGCAGGCGCATCCGGCCGCGGTCGCCGACGACCGTCGCGCTGATGCGCAGCACGTCCGAGGACCACATCGAGCAGCTGATGCGCCCGGTGTGCCCGGCCGGGAACCGCAGTTCGGCCGTCATCGCCCGGTCGATCCGGGGGTCGTCGTGCAGCTTGGCCCGCGCGTCGACGACCTCGGGGTCCGGGCCACCGAGGACGCGGGCCATGTGCACGGCGTAGCAGCCCGCATCCATCAGCGCGCCGCCGGCGAGGTCGTAGTCGTAGCGGATGTCGGAGAACTTCGGCAGCGGGAACGACAGCGCGGTCTCCACCCGCCGCAGCGTGCCGAGTTCGCCCGAGGCGACGATGTCCTCGGCGGCCCGGATCAGCGGGTGATAGCGATAGTGGAACGCCTCCATCACCACGCGACCGGAATCCCCTGCCAGCGCGGCGATTTCGCGGGCCTCGTCGGCGTTGGCGGTGAACGGCTTCTCGCACAGCACGTGCTTGCCCGCCGCCACCGCGGCGCGGGTCCAGCGACCGTGCAGACCGTTCGGCAGCGGAATGTAGACGGCGTCGATCTCGGGAGCCTCCACCAGTTCCTGATAGTCGCCGTAGACGCGCGCGATCCGGTGCTTGCCGGCGAACCGCACCGCCCGGGCGCGATCGCGGGCGGCCACCGCCGTGACGGCGACCTCCGGATTGCGCTCGGCCGGACCCACGATCGCCGCGGGGGCGATGGCGGCGGCGCCGAGAATGCCGAGACGGAGCGCGGGGCGCGAAACTTCGGTCACGAGCAGACGGTAACAACAGATCAGGAACGGAAGTCGAGAGTATGCGTATCGCCTTGCTGACAGCGGGAACCCGGGGCGATCACCAGCCCTATCTCGCCCTGGCCGACGAATTCGCCGCACGCGGCCACGCGGTGACGATCACCGCCACCGAGAACTACGCCGACGTGGTGCGGCGGTCTGGCTTCACCCCGCACGTCATCCCGTTCAACTCCGCCGAACTGCTGGAATCGCCCGCAGCCAAACGGGCCTTGTCCTCGGGCAAGACACTGCCGTTCGTGCGCATCATGCTCGACACGGTCGAGATCATGGCGGGCGAGCGCGGTGAGCGGATGCACCAGGTGCTCACCGAGGCGTGCGAGGGCGCCGAGGTGATCGTGTCGTGCGCCTCCACGCTGCCGTGGGCGATGGAGCGCGGCGAGAAGACCGGCCAGCGGGTGGTCGGCTGTCTGCCGTACCCGCTCGAGCGGACGCGCGAATTCCCGTCGTCGTTCATGGTCAAGAAGATGTTCGCGTCGCGGTGGTTACGGCTGGCCAGCTACGCGGGGTTCGAGTTCGCCTACGGGGTGGCCTATCGGCGGGTGGACCGGCGGGTCAGGGAACTGATGGAACTGCCGGGCGCGCCGCGCAATCCGTTCCGCCGCATGCGCGAGGACCGGATTCCCCTGGTGCACATGGTCAGTCCCGTGCTGCTGCCCAAGCCCGCGGACTGGCCCGAGCGTTCGACCGTCGTCGGCGCGCCGATCCTGCCGCCCCGGCTGCGCGGCGCCTGGGGGGAAGCCGACCTAGACCCGGTCCTGACCGCGTGGCTCGACGAGGGTGAGCCCCCGGTCTACTTCTGCCTGACCGGCATGCCGATCCTGGACCCCGTCGGCAGCTGTGATCTGATCGCCGAGGTGTGCCGTCGTCTCGGCGTCCGCGCCCTGGTGACGGTCAAGGGCGAGAGATACCCACGCGGAATCGGCTATGACCGGAACCTGTTCGTACTGGACTCCTTCGACTACGACCGGGTGCTACCGCGCTGCCGAGCGGTCGTCCACCACGGCGGCAGCGGCAACACCCATGATGTGCTGCGCGCCGGTCTACCCGCGGTGGTCATCGGGGTGCACAGCGACCAGTTCTTCTACGGCTGGCGGATCGCCGAGCTCGGCATCGGCGCGGACTTCCCGTATCCCGCGCTCACCGCGGACCGGCTCCACGACGCCCTGGTGCGCACGCTGACACCCGAAGCCCGCGACCGGGCAGCCGAACTCGGGCGCCTGGTCGCCGCCGAGAACGGTGTCGGGGCGGCCGCGGACGCGGTGGAACGGCTCGCCGTCGCGGCGACGGCCTGAGCCGGGCGAGCGCGTGCACGTCGCGATCTTCACCGACTTCCACCCGGACACCCTCGGCGGTGTGCAGACCGCCCAGCGCGCACTGTGCGACGGGCTGCGCGGTCTCGGTCACCGGGTGACCGTCTTCACCGCGCCCGCACCGGGTTCCGGGCACCCCGACGACGACACGGTGCTGCTGCGCACGGTGCCGCTGTCGATGAACAACGGTCTGCCCGTGGTCCTGCCGACCCCGGCCAACCGGCGTCTGCTCGACGCGGCGTTCGCCGCGCGCGGGCCGATCGACGTCGTCCACGCGCTGACCACCTACGGTGTCGGCATCGCCGGCGTGCGCGCCGCCCGCAGGCACGGTCTCCCGGTCGTGCAGAGCATGCAGAGCCGCGACGACGCGATGATCGAGAAGTACTCGCCGTCACCGTATCTCGCCGCACTGAGCATGCGACTGGTGCACGGCTGGTTCGTGCCTCTGCGCGGCACACCGCGCCACGACGGCGACAGCCGGACCACGCGCCTGGCCTGGCGTCCTCTGCTCGCCCAGGCGCAGGCGGCCGATCGGGTGGTGGTGCCGACCGACCACTTCGCCCGCAGGCTGGCCGCCCGTGGCGTCGACCGCCCGATTCAGGTGGTGTCCAACGGCATCGACGACGCGATGCTCGACCGCCTCCGCCGTGCCGATTCGCCGGCGGCCGACCCCGCGGCGCCGCTGCGGGCCCTGTGGTGTGGACGGCTGTCGGCCGAGAAGCGCCCCCTCGCGGCGATCGCGGCGGTCGGTCTGGCCGAACACTGCACGCTCGATGTCTACGGTAGCGGCCCCCTCGCCGACCGGGTCGGTGCGGCGAGGGGGGCGGTGGGGGAGCGGGTGCGTCTGCACGGTGAGGTGGACCAGGCCGCCTGCCTGGCCGCCATGCGCACGCACGACGTCCTGCTGCTCACCTCCGATTGCGACACCCAGGGCATGGTGCTGCTGGAAGCCGTCGCGATGGGACTGCCGATCGTGTACTGCGATCCCGAACTGTCCGAGACCGTGCCCGCGGGCGGCGGCGTGCGCGCAGCCGATCCGACCGCGGCCGCGTTCGCCGAGGTGCTGACCGCCCTCGCCGGGGACCGCACGCGCCTGGAGGCGATGCGGCGGGTAGTGGCCGCGCACGGGGACGAGCCACGCCAATCCCGTCATCTGGACCGCCTCCTGTCGGTCTACCGTGCGGTGGCGCCGCGCTGATCGCCGTCAGCCGCCGAACCGGAGGGTGACCGCGTCGTCTTCGGCGTGGGCCCGGCAGGCCAGCACCTTGCCCGCGGCGAGGTCGGCGGCGCTGATCGCCAGCAGGGGATCGTGATCCATCACGACCCTGCCCGAGCGCACCGAGGCCAGGCAGGTGCCGCAGGAGCCGCCGAGACAGGAATAGGGAAGGTCGTCGCGACACCGGACGGCGTCGCCGAGAATCGGGCGGCCCTGCGGCATGGTGAACACCAGATCGTCCCCGTGGCCGGTGAGCGTCACCTCGCAGGGCGGTGTAGGCGCCTGGGCCGCAGCGGGTTCCGGTGAGGATGTCGCGAACATCTCCACGTGCACCCGGTCGGCGGCGATCCCACGCTCGGACAGCGCCGACACGGTCGAGCGGGTGAGTTCGGCGGGCCCGCAGACGAACCAGTGATCGGCGTCGACGGCAGCGAGCGCCGCCGCGTCGATGCGACCGTGCCGATAGCGGACGTTCCCGGCACCGGTCGGCGGGTGTTGGCGGGACAGGTGGTGGACGATGCGCAACCGCTCCGGGAAACGGGTGCTCAACGCGGTCAACGCGTCGGCCAGCATGGTGCTGGTTCGGTCGCGGCTGCCGTAGTGCAGCGTGACCCGGCTCCCGGGCTCGTGGGCGAGCACCGACGCGATGATCGAGACGACGGGGGTGATGCCGCTGCCCGCCGCGACCGCCGCGTAGTGGTCGGCCCGATCGGGACACGTTGTGGCGGTGAATGTTCCGGTCGGCTCCGAGACGTGTAGCGGGGTGCCCACGGTGAGATGTTCGCGGGCGAAGTCCGAAAAGGCCCCGCCGTCCTGGTGTTTGACCGCGATACGTAACCGCCCGTCGCCGGGCGCATCGCACAGGGAATAGCTGCGGCGTACCGGTCGGCCGTGCTGGAGGCCGCGGATCACGACGTGCTGCCCGGCGAGGTAGGAGTACCGGTTCGCCAGGTGATCGGGGACCGAGAATTCGATGAGGGTGCTGTCCGGCGTGTCCCGGCGCACCGAGGCGACCGGGAGCAGATGGAAGCCCCGCGCGGGCCCGGTCGGCAGCGGATCGAAGGCACTCGGCCGAGGCCGCGGTTCGGCGGTGGCTCGGGCGGATCGCAGCCAGTCGATCCCCAGTCCGACGGTGGCCCCGGCCGCGCCGAGCAGGACGCTCGGCGCGAACACGGCCGACGGGCGGTCCAGCAGACCCGCGATGCGTGAGATACGTTGTCCCACTGTCGCATCGCGGGCTCCGATGGCGACGGCGACCTGCGCCAGCGAACCGATGGCGCGCAGTCGAGGCTCGCCCTGTGCGTCCACGTGCGGCATGGCCAGGTCGAACAGGCGGGTGATCATCCAGGCGTCGTCGACGGCGGCGGCCGCGGCGCGGAAGAAACGGGCGGCCAGCGCGTGGT
Source organism: Nocardia sp. No.11 (assembly GCF_038752175.1). Classification (NCBI taxonomy): domain Bacteria; kingdom Bacillati; phylum Actinomycetota; class Actinomycetes; order Mycobacteriales; family Nocardiaceae; genus Nocardia; species Nocardia sp. No.11. Next base: position 28,412 of record NZ_JBCGFB010000034.1, read on the forward strand.
CGCCCGCGGCGAGCACTCGGCGCAGTTCCAGCGCCTGCAGCGAGGACACCGTCATGCCCTGACCGAACGCGGGGCTGAAGCTGCACACCGCGTCGCCCAGCACGAGCAGGCCGTCCGGGAACCGGCGCAGACGCTCATAGCGGCGACGCAGATTGGCCAGGTAACGGTAGGTGCTGACCTCGCCGAGGGGTTGCGCGTCCACCAGCGCGCGACGCACGTCCGGCGGCGCGACCGAGGCGGCGAAACGCCAGAACCCGTCGGCGTCGGTCGGCGGATGGTCCCCGCCGTAGCCGATCAGCGTGAGGAGGTGCAGACCGTCCTCGATCGCGAACAAGGCGAGTCCGCGGGCGGGATCCCGGCCCGCGATCACGATTTCCTTGTCGCCGCCGATCGCCCCCGCGGGCAGCCGCAGATACCGGCTGGCATACATCATGTCGATCCGCAGGCCCTCCTCGGCGGGCCGCTGATAGCCCAGCTCGGCGAGCCAGTCGTCGATCGGGCCGTGGCGGCCGAGGCAGCTCACCACCAGGTCGGCGCCGAGCGCGCGGCGACCGCCGCCGTCCTCGGCGTCGACTCCGGTGACACGCGCGTTCGCCGCGTCGGCGATCAGCCCGTGAACGGTCGTGCGGTCCCGGATCTCGACGTTCGGCAGCGCGCGCACGCGGCGGCGCACCCGCCGTTCCAGGAACGGCCGACTGGCCTGGAGCAGCGAGTATCCGCTGTCGGACCGACGCAGGGTGTGCCCGGAGATGGTCATCCGCATCTCGCTCAGCGACCGGCACTCGACCGCGCCGTCGGCGAGCAGTTCCGCGGTGATGCCGGGAAACAGGCTTTCGATGTTCTGCTTGCCCCGGGCGAGCAGTGCGTGCACATGCCTGCCCTGCGGGACGCCCCGCCGATCGCCGGGTGCCGACAGATCGTCGCGTTCGAGCACGGTGACGCTGTCGAAGGCCTCGCTCAGGATCCGGGCGGTCAACAGCCCGGCCATGCTCGCTCCCAACACCACGGCATGGCCGCGTCGGCCCCGCCCGATGTCTGTCCTGGGGTTCATCTGTCCTCCGACTCCGTTGTCAGATCTCAGCGAACACCGGCGTCGTCGCCGTCACGAACTGAGACTCAAATGAAGATTAGTCTCAGTCGATGAGGCGTGGCAACCGTCGGTGTAGAAAGAGGCATGGCTTCCACGACCAGATCATCGGACGCGCTGCGCGTGGCGGCGCTCGAGCTGATCGCCGAGAGCGGACTCGATTCGCTGACCCTGCTCGCGGTCGCCGAACGGGCCGGGGTCTCGCGTGCGACCGCCTATCGGGAGTTCGGTGACAAGGACGGGCTCGTGGCGGCGGTCGGGCGCAGCGAGGTCGCGGCGATGGTCGCGGCCGCCTACGGCGCGATCGATCTGTTCGCGCCGCTACCCGAGGTCGTGCGCTCGGCCACCCTGTTCGCACTGGCCTACCTGCGACAGCATCCGGCATTCCGCTACCTCCGGACCCACGAGCCCGCCTGGCTGCTCGACGTCGCCATCCAGCACGGCGACGCCGAACTGAATCTGGTCGAGACGGTCGCCGCGCTCGCCGCGCCGATCGTCGCCGCGCGGTCGGGCGAGGGCCTGGCCCTGCCGCCGGCGGCGGCGGCCGAGGTCGTGGTGCGCATCGTGCTCTCCCACGCGCTGATCCAGCACAGCGGGCTGACCGACGAGCAGATCGCCGACACGGCGACCCGGGCCGTCACCGTGGGTGGCCGATAGCCGCGAACTCGCTGATACCAGTACAGGAATATGTCGCAGGGGGTCAGCGCCGCCAGAAGAAGTGGTGCACCACTCCGCTCGGACTCGGCACCCGCTCGAGGTGGAAGCGGCCGGTGTACTCCTCGGGGCCGGTCCAGAATCGTTCTCCACGACCGAGTTCGACCGGGGCGACGACCACGTGCATGGTGTCGATCAGATCGGCCTCGAGGAACGCCCGGATGGTCGCGACTCCGCCCCCGATCCGGACGTCCTTGCCGTCGGCGGCCGCCATGGCCTGTGCGAGGGCGTCCTTCGGCGACGCGTCGACGAAGTGGAACGTGGTGTCGGACAGGGTGAACGACGGTCGAGGATGGTGGGTCAGCACGAAGACCGGGGTGTGGAACGGCGGTTCGTCGCCCCACCAGCCCTGCCAGTCCTGGTTCTCCCACGGGCCGCGCTGCGGACCGAACTTGTTGCGCCCCATGATCTCGGCGCCGATATTGATCGCGTAATCGCGGATGATGTAGTCGTCGAGGCCATAGGTGCCGCCGGGGGCGGTCCGATTGACCCAGTGCGCGGTGGCACCCGCCCAGGACATGAAGTCGGCGGGGTCGGCGTGGCCGAACGGGTGCTCGAGGCTCTGCCCCGCACCCGCGCCGTAGCCGTCGCGGGAGATCGAGAAGTTCTGAACGCGGACCAGCGGTGTCATCGAAACCCTCTCCGGTGGCGATGGGTGTGCGGTGTCGAATCTAGCGCGCCCCGGTGACACTCGGCCGCGACCGCGGAGCCGTCAGAGCGTCGCGCTGGGCGGCGGTAGGACCAGCGTCGCGAGGGTTCCGCCACCCGCCACCGGTTCGATGGTGGCGGTGCCGCCGTGCAGTTCGGCGATCCAGGCCACCAACGCCAGGCCGATGCCGCTGCCCCGGCCCGCGGTGACGCCGCGATCGAAAGGGTTCGACGACAGCCGCGGCCCCAGACCGGTGCCGTGGTCGCGGACGCAGACCCGGCCCTCGCCGACGTAGATCTCCACCGGCGCCCGCGGATCGACCGCACCGTGGGTGATCGCGTTCTCGATCAGATTCCGGATCGCGAGCCCGAGCAGGTGCGGATCACCCACTACCACAGTCGGATTCGAGTGCAGGACCAGGCGTGGATTGTCGAATTCGTCGACGACCGACTCGGTGAGCTGGTCGAGCAGCAGTTGCGCCCGCTCCATCGTGGTGACCCCGGACCGCATGCGGGCCCGGGCGAGCAGGCCGGTCACCACCCGCTCCATCTTGGCGCCGAGCGCGTGCACATCGGCGAGCACCTGCTCGGCCTCGGCCGGGGTGTGCCGCCCCGGCGCGGTCACCAGCCGGTGGGTGGCCAGCGGGGTGCGCAGTTCGTGCGCGGCGTCGGACAGGAAGCGTTCCTGATCGTCGAGCAGCACCAGCGCCTGGCGCATGCTCCGACCCGAGAGCAGATGCCCGCCGACCGCCGAGGCCGCCACCATCACCGCGCCGCCGACGATCAGCGCCCACAGCAGCAGTGCCCGCCCCCGATCCCAGCCGTCGGGGTCGGCACCGGTGATCAGCACGGCTTCGCGGTCGGAGTCCGCCCAGCCGAACACGGCCGCCGCCAGGCGAACCCGACGCCCGGCGCTGTCGATCGAATCCCAGTAGACCGTGTCGCCGGGCGCGCGCGTCGCGGCATCGGCGGTGGCCGCGATCCCGGACTCGGCGGGCATGTGGGAACGCAGATGGCCGTAGTGCACGGTCCAGCCGCCGGTGCCGTCCGGCGTCAGCACCAGAATGGCGATCTCACCGCCGACGAGCTGATCGCTCGGTAGCTCGGAGGTGTCGACCGCATCGTCGTCGTCGAGGTAGATCCGTGGCCCCAGCCCGGTCAGGACCCGGTCGAGGGCGCTGTCGAGGGCTTGGTCACGGGACCTCGCATCGATCACCGCGGCCACCAGCCCGAGCACGATCAGGCACAGCGTGGTGATCGCGGTGATGAGCACGGTGAGCTGCACACGGGTACGGCGCAGCCGGGCCACCGCGGGACGGGCGTCGGAGATGGGGATCAGGACACGCACGCGGCGCCACCGAGGACGAAGCCCGCGCCGCGCACGGTGTCGATCACCGGGGGCGGTCCGAGTTTGCGGCGCAAACCGGCCATCACCGCGTCGACCACGTTCGAATTCGGTTCGGCCATCTCGTCCCAGCACGCCTCGATCAGGTCCGAGCGCGACACCACCGAGCCCGCCCGCGTCGCCAGCAGTTCCAGCACCGCGAACTCCTTGGGCGTCAGCGAGCGCAGGATGCCGGCCCGCTGGACCCGGCGCCGCGGCAGATCGATCTCGATATCGCCCAGCCGGAGCAGGGCGGGCAGCGGCTGGTCGCGGCGGCGGCACAGCGCCCGCACCCGCGCGGCCAGTTCGGCGAGCGCGAAGGGCTTGCTCAGATAGTCGTCGGCACCGTGCTCGAAGCCGGCGATGCGGTCGGACAGGCCGTCGCGCGCGGTCAGAACCAGCGCGGGTATCCGGCACCCGCGCGAGCGCAGGGCCGCCAGCAACAGCAGGCCGTCACCGTCGGGCATGCCGCGGTCGAGCACGAGCACGTCGTAGCTGTTCACCGAGATGTCGACATCGGCGTCGACGAGCAGCAGCGCCAGGTCGACCGCGAAACCGGCGGCCCGCAGCCCCGTCGCGATCTCCCGGCCCAGACCCTCGTCGTCCTCCACCACCAGCACACGCACGAGAAGCGAGCGTAAGGCAAGCCCCGAGGGGCGCCGCGTCATCGCGGCATCACGAAAAGCTCATCGTCGCTGCTCATGAAATCCTCACGCGCGCTTTGGTTCTCTGGTCCCGGCCCGGAGACGACCGGGTCGGGACGAAAGGAACACCATGACCATCAAGTCCGTGATCGCCGCCACCGTGATCGCCGCCGCCTCCGTGGCCGGCGCGGGCCTGGCCTCGGCCGCGCCCGCGCCGATGCTGAGTGGCTTCGTCGGCAACTACGCCACCTACGAAGCCTGCGCCGCCGACGGCGCCTCGCCGAGCACCGGTGGCGCGCAGTGGGAGTGCGTCGAGGTCATCGGCGGCTGGGATCTGTACACCTACTGACCCGGGTAGACCCGCTCGCGGCGGCCCTCGATGTCGACTCCCCGAGACATCGAGGGCCGATCTGTCTCGCCGGGCTTCACGTCAGGGCGGTGGCGAGCTGATCGGTTGCGAAGACCAGCCACTCGGGATCGCCGTGGACGCGGCCCCACAGCGCCTCCCGCACCGCGCCGGCCTGTGTCCAGCGACGTGCGCGGGCCGGGTCGATCTCGGCTGCGTCGCAGTAGATGTCGAGCAGGCGCAGGATTCTCGCCTTCGGGTGCGCCGCGCGGAGGTCGCGATCGAACCGGGGGCTGCGGATCACGTTGAGGGCATCGCAGGCGGGATCGCCGACCATGCACTTGGGGCCGATCGCCAGCCAGGGTTCCCGCTCGGACGCCAGCACATTGGCATCGTGCAGGTCGCCGTGGACGAGCAGGTTCGGCTGGTCGGGGCCGAGTTCGCGGAGCGTAGCGAGGGCCGCGTCGATCACCCGGCGGGGCAGTGGTTCGCCGAGCGCCGGTGCGGTGGCGCGGATATCGCGTTCCCAGTCCACCGCCTGATCGGCGAGCCGGGGGAGGCCCGCGGGCGCTTCGACGGCCAGCCTGCGGGTGAGCGCGCCCTGGATCGTGACGGCCCGCTCCGGATCGGTGACGGTCGCCAGGGTGGCGCCCGCGCGCTCGAGCAGCATCGCGTACCGGCCGTCGTCGCGTTCGTGGAGCCGGACCGCCCCGCGACCCTGCCACGCGGTGAAGGCGTCGGGTTCGTGGCGGATACCGGGGTGCGGGTACGAGACCTTGATGACCGCGGGGGTCAGCTCCCGATGCCGGACCGGCACCACGATGCCCACTTCGCCGTGCATCGTCGGCCCGTCGGGGGTGCACGACCATCGGCCGAGAAGCTCGGCGACCGTGCCCGGCAGTTCCGCGAGCCAGACCCGCCCCGGGCCGTCGAGGTAGTTGCGGGCGAACGCCGCAGGCACGGCGATCACCCGGCGGCGCCGATCGCCACTGCGACCTGTTGCACGGTCCTCCGATGATCGCCCGAATTCGAATCTCCGCAATCTATCGGACGGAGGCGCGAAACATGTTTCGCGGCAGCTGAATATGCGTACCTGCCCAGTTGTCCGACGTATCGAGACCGGAATTGCTGACCGAATGCCGAAGGGCTTCCATGGGAGGGTACTCCGGCGAATCGGTGGTGAAATCTCGACGGTAGTTATTGGGGGTAACGATGCAATCCGTCACATACGCACTGAGAGAAGTCTTCTGTGATCAAAACTACCATCTGGACTAGTGTCCAAATGCTGGAAATTTGCCGGTAGTTCAGTATTCTCGCCGCAGGTCGGATTTCGTTGTGCCACAGCAGGGCTGTGGCACCGATGCGAGGGTTGCACGGCGTGCTCGACATCTATCACTTCTCCTACGGCTGGATCATCCCCGTTCTCGCCTACTTCATGTCCTTCCTCGGTTGCCTGCTCGGGTTGCAGTGCGCGGCGCGCGGACGCAATGCCGGTAAGGGGCGCGCGGGCTGGTTGATCAGTGCCGCGGTCGCCATCGGCGGGACCGGCATCTGGGTCATGCATTTCATCGCAATGCTCGGTTTCTCCATCGCTGGCTCGGAGATCCGCTACGACGTTCCGCGCACGCTGCTCAGCGCGGCGACGGCGATGATCGTCGTCGGGATCGGCCTGTTCATGGTGAACAAGCCGCAACCCACGCTCGTGTCGCTGATCGGCGGCGGCACCATCACCGGCCTCGGTGTCGGCGCCATGCACTACACCGGCATGTCCGCGATGAAGTCCCATGCCGCCCTGTCCTATGACCCTCGGCTCGTCGCGGCATCGATGGTGATCGCGGTGGTCGCCTCGATCGTGGCGCTGTGGTTCACGCTGCGCGTCAAGGGGTTCCTGGCGACGGTCGGCGCCGCGATGATCATGGGTGTCGCGGTATGCGGGATGCACTACACCGGGATGGCCGCGATGCGTGCGCACGAAGGGCATCACAGCTCGGCGCCGCCGCCGGGTGTGGAGGCGATGCAGCTGCTGGGGCCCCTGATCGGGATCATCAGCATGGTGACCATGCTCGTGCTGATCAGCGTGAGTCTGTCGGAGATCGAGAACGAGGACGCGCTGCCCAGGATGCGGTGGAGCGCGACATCGCGCACCCGCCGCTGAAGTATCCGCAAACGTTCAGCTATGTTAGTTTTCCTTCGAACTCGACCGTCGGGGCAGCGGGCGGTCGCGTGAGGTTCGCTGCAGTGTCCAGGGAGTGCGGATGTCGTCGAGTGTTCCGGTCGGTGCTCGGGTCGTCGTCGGTCGGCGCAGGCCGTTCTCCGATCCCGGTTTCGAGCGCTTCATCGCGCTGGCCGATGGTCTGTCGGTCGAGTCGCACGAGATTCTGATCGGCTTCGCCGAGCGCTTGCGCGCCGTCGAAGGCATCCCCGTCGACCCGCTGGTCGACTAGCTCGTCTCACCCTCGCTCTCGGGGGCTTGTCGCACTGTGTCCAAGTATTCGGGACATATGACTCACTAAATCTGTGCAGGTCAGCGTTGTTCGCGCGTGATCTGGGGCTGTGTGCTGTCCGGATACTGGTGTCACCCAGGTATTGACCTGGACGTCGTGTCCAACCTAAATACAGGGACATCGTGTCCCACATACCGGGGGCGCGCGGCACACAGGAGTGCGTACATGACACAGAAGGTGTTCGTCGTCGGCGTCGGCATGACGAAGTTCGAGAAGCCCGGCGAACTGGAGTGGGACTATCCCGACATGGCCAGGGAGGCGGGCACGAAGGCGCTCGCCGACGCCGGGATCGACTACCACCAGGTCGAGCAGGCCTATGTCGGCTATGTGTACGGCGAGTCCACCTCGGGTCAGCGCGCGGTCTACGAGCTCGGCCTCACCGGTATCCCGGTGGTGAACGTCAACAACAACTGTTCGACCGGATCGACCGCGCTATACCTCGCGGCGCAGGCGATCCGCGGCGGGCTGGCCGAATGCACCCTCGCGCTGGGCTTCGAGAAGATGCAGAAGGGCTCGCTGGGTTCGACTTTCGACGACCGTGAGCAGCCGATGATGCGGCACCTGCTGGCGCTGGCCGAACTACAGGAGTTCGCGATGCCGCCCGCGCCGTACATGTTCGGCGCCGCGGGCAAGGAGCACATGCAGCGCTACGGCACCACCGCCGAGCAGTTCGCGAAAATCGGGGTGAAGAACCACAAGCACTCGGTGAACAACCCGTACGCCCAGTTCCAGAAGGAATACAGTCTCGAGGAAGTCCTCGCGGCCAAGCCGATCTACGGCCCGCTCACCAAACTGCAGTGCTCGCCCACCTCCGACGGCTCCGGCGCGGTGATCCTGGCGAGCGAGGACTTCGTCGACCGGCACGGGCTGGCCGATCGCGCGGTGGAGATGGTCGGGCAGGCCATGGTCACCGACCTGCAGTCCACCTTCACCGATCCGACCGCGATCAATCTGGTCGGGGCCGACATGTCGCGCACCGCGGCGCTGAAGGTCTACGAGCAGGCCGGTATCGGCCCCGCGGACATCGACGTCATCGAACTGCACGACTGCTTCTCCACCAACGAACTGCTGACCTATGAGGCGCTGGGCCTGTGCGCGCCGGGCGAGGGCGGCCGTCTCGTCGACGACGACGCCACCACCTACGGCGGCACCTGGGTCGTCAACCCGTCCGGTGGCCTGATCTCGAAGGGCCACCCGCTCGGCGCGACCGGCCTGGCCCAGTGCAGCGAGCTCACCTGGCAGCTGCGCGGCACCGCCGACGCCCGCCAGGTCGACGGCGCGCGCATCGCCTTGCAGCACAACATCGGTCTCGGCGGCGCGGTCGTGGTGACCGCCTACCGCCCGGCCGTCCGCTGATCCCCCCACGAAATCATCGAGGAGTAACCCCATGGCATCTGTGACCGTTTCCACCGATCTCCCTGTCACCCCCGAGCAGGCGTGGGCACGCCTGAGCGATCTGGCCAATTGGGAGGACTGGCTGACCATCCACCAGGGCTGGCGCAGCGAGCTCCCCGCCGAGCTGACCGCGGGCGCGCGGTTCATCGAGGTCGTGTCGGTGATGAACATGGCCAACAAGATCGAATGGACCGTGGCCGAGGTCGACCCGAACACCTACCTCAAGATCACCGGCACCGGCATGGCCGGTGTCACCGTCGAATTCGCGTTGAAGGTGGAACCGACCGCCACCGGCTCGAGCGCCGCGTTCGACGCGAGCTTCAAGGGCACGATGATCGTCGGCCCGATCGGCAAGGCCGTCGCCAAGCACGCCGAGGCCGACTTGAAGGAGTCGATGGCGAAGTTCACCGAGCTCGTCGGCTCGGCCGCGTGACCACCGCGGAATCGGCCGGAGTCGTCTTCGACGGCTCCGGCCTGGGGGAGTGGACCGACGAGGAGCGGTTCACGGTCACCGCCGAGCGGATCGCGGAATACGCCGCGGCGACCAACGACCCGATCGCGGCGCACTTGGCCGGCGAGATCGCCCCACCGGTGTTCGCGGTGGTCCCGGTGTTCACCTCGATGGCGCCCGCCGCCCTGTCGGTGGCGCCGGTGGAACTGCTGATGAAGCTGGTCCACGGCGAACAGGACTTCCGGTTCCATCGCCCCATCCGGGCCGGTGACGACCTGGTGGTGCGGGCCAAGCCGATCGGCTACGCGGGCAAGCCCAACGGGTCGACCGTGGTCGTCTACGCCGAAACCCGGGACGCGGCAGGAGAACTCGTCAACGAGCAGTGGATGACCGCGTTCTTCCGCAAGGTCGACGCCGGCGCCGGTGCCGGGGAGCTCGCTCCCGATCACCGGATCACCGAGGCCGACCGGGCCGGGGAGCCGGTCGCGCGGGTCACCGCGCACATCGATCAGGACCAGACCTTCCGCTACTCGCCCGCCTCCGGTGATCCCATGCCGATCCACCTCGACGACGAGATCGCCCGCATGGCAGGACTTCCCGGCATCATCAACCACGGTCTGTGCACCATGGCGTTCACCTCCTGGGCGGCGCTGACCGAGCTCGCCGAGGGTGACACCGCGCGGTTGCGCCGTCTCGCCGTGCGTTTCGCCAAACCGGTGCTGCCGGGCCAGGACATCACCACGACCCTGTGGCGCGCCGACTCCGCGCCGGGGGTCACCGCCTACGCCTTCGAGACCGAAGCCGCCGGACAGATCGCCATCACCGACGGCCGCGTCGAATTCAACGAGGAGACACAGACTCATGGGAAAGCTTGACGGTCGCGTCGCCGTCGTCACCGGCGCCGGACGCGGAATCGGCCGCGAACACGCACTGCTGTTCGCCCGCGAGGGTGCGCAGGTCGTGGTCAACGACCTCGGCGGCGCCAACGACGGCTCGGGCAGCGACGCCGGGCCCGCCCAGCAGGTGGTCGACGAGATCGTCGCCGCCGGTGGCCGGGCGGTCGCCAACACCGACGACATCGCCACCTGGGCGGGCGCGAAAGCCCTCGTCGACCAGGCGGTCGGCGAGTACGGCTCGCTCGACGTGCTGGTCAACAACGCCGGCATCCTGCGCGACGCGTTTATCGCGGGGATGGCGGAATCCCAGTGGGACGCGGTCATCGCCGTGCACCTCAAGGGTCACGCCGCCACCCTGCACCACGCCGCGGCGTACTGGAAGGCGCAGTCCAAGGCCGGTACCGCGGTCGCGGCGTCGGTGATCAACACCGCCTCGGCCTCGGGCACCTTCATGCCCAACGCGGGGCAGGCCAACTACGGCGCGGCCAAGGCAGGCATCGCCGCGCTGACGCTGGTGGCCGCCGACGAGCTCGAACGCTACGGCGTGCGGGTCAACGCGATCGCCCCGATCGCGCGCACCCGGCTGACCCTGGCGACCCCGGGCATGGGCGCGCTGTTCGCCGCCGAGGTCCCCGAGGGCGAGTTCGACGCGTTCGCCCCCGCCAACATCTCGCCGCTGGTCGCGCACCTGGCCGAGGCCGACTGCCCGCTCACCGGCAAGGTGTTCGCAGTGCAGGGCGGCGCGATCGTCGAACTGGCCGGCTGGCACGACGTGCGCACGGTCGAGACCGATGGTCCGTGGACCATCGACGAGGTCGCCGCTCGGCTGAAGGAGACGAACTAGCCATGGCACGCACCAGCTATGAGCTCGGCGTCGGCGTCAGCGCGGACCATCTGGCGCTGGCCGACGCGGTCCGCGGCTTCGTCGAGCGCACCGTCACCACCGAGATCATCCGCGCGGCAGTCGAATCCACCGAGTCGGGCAAGCAGCTGCCGTATTGGGACGCGCTCGTCGCCCAGGATCTGCTGAGCCTGCACGTCTCGGAGGAACTGGGTGGACAGGGCGCGGGTCTGCTGACCCTGGCCGTCGCACTCGAGCCGCTCGGGCGCGGGCTGCACACCGGTCCGTTCGTGCCGACCGTGCTGACCAGCGCGGTGCTCGCCCAGGACGGCGGGACATGGGCGCGGGCGCAGCTGCCCGGACTGGCCGACGGTTCGCGCACCGGCGCGGTCGCCCTGTCCCCGGGGCTGACCGGTGTCCTGCGGGACGACGGTGCGCTGGTCGTGGACGGGACCGCCGACGGCGTGACCGCAGCGGTGTCGGCGGATGTGGTCCTCGCGCCGGTCGCCGTCGACGGCGCGCAGCGGTGGGTGGCGTTCGAGAACGTCGACCTGACGGTGAGTGCGCAGGACTCCGTCGACGTGCTGCGCGGAGCGGCTCGGCTGCAGGCGGATTCGGTCGAGGTGCCCGCCGAGCGCGTGCTCACGGTGTCCTCGGCGCGGGTGCGGTCGGTGGCGGCGGTGGTGCTCGGCGCCGAGGCGGTCGGGGTGATGTCGTGGTGTGTCTCGACCGCGGCGGAGTACGCCAAGACCCGCGTGCAGTTCGGCAGGCCGATCGGGCAGTTCCAAGGTGTCAAGCACAAGTGCGCCCACATGGGCATCGCGCTGGAGAAGGCGCGGGCGGTGCTGTGGGACGCCGCGTTCGCTCTCGACCGGGACGACGCGAACGCCGACTACGCGGCCGCGGTCGCCGCGCTGATCGTGCCCGACGCCGCGGTCCAGGTCGCCCAGGACTGCATCCAGGTCCACGGCGGCATCGGGTTCACCTGGGAGCACGACGCGCACCTGTACTACCGGCGCGCGCTCGCACTGCGGGGACAGCTCGGCGCGCGCGACGTCCGGGCGGAGACCGTCGCCGGGTACGCGCTGGCGGGTGCGACGTTGTCCAGCGATCTGGAACTGCCCGCCGAGGCCGAACAGATCCGGTCCGCGATCCGCGCGGAACTGGCGGTGATCGCCGCGATCGACGACGAGGACGAGCAACTGGTCGCCCTCGGTGACGGCGGCTGGAACCTGCCGCATCTGCCGCGCCCCTACGGCCGGTCGGCCACCCCGCTCGAGCAGGTGGTGATCTCGCAGGAGATCAAGGCCTCGGGCATCCCGATGCCGCAGCTGCTGATGGGCACCTGGGCGGTCGGCGCGATCGTCCCGCACGGTGACGAACGGCAGAAGCGGGAACTCGTCGTGCCGACGCTGCGCGGCGAACTGGTGTGGTGCCAGCTGTTCAGCGAGCCCGGCGCGGGGTCGGACCTGGCGAGCCTGACCACCAAGGCGACCAAGGTCGACGGCGGCTGGCGCATCTGCGGTCAGAAGATCTGGACCACGGTCGCGCAGTTCGCGGACTGGGCGATGCTGATCGCCCGCACCAGCCCGGACAAGCCCAAGCACGAGGGCATCACCTATTTCGTGCTGGACATGTCGACACCGGGCATCACCGTCCGACCGCTGCGGGAGATGACCGGTTCGGCGCTGTTCAACGAGGTGTTCCTCGATGATGTGTTCATCCCCGACGAGAACGTGGTCGGCGCGGTCGACGACGGCTGGCACGTGGCCCGCACGACGCTGGCCGGCGAGCGGGTGGCGCTGAGTCAGAAGATGGAGGCCTACGCCACCGATACCGACCTGCTGCGGTTCGCGATCGGCCGGGAGCTCTCGCCGGTGGCGCGCTACCACGTCGGCGAGCTGATGGCCGAGAGCCGGGCGGTCGACGTGATCGGGTCGCGGGTGGTGCTCAAACAGCTCTCCGGCATCGACGTGTCCACCACGTCCAGCGTCGGCAAGCTGCTGGGAATGGGCCTGGGACAGGCGATCTCGGAGTTCGTCGTCGCCGAACTCGGGGTCGCGGGTGTCGTGTCGGTGCCGGGCGAGCGCAGCGACCACGCGATGGAACAGCTGATCGCCGGTCGCGCCACCACGATCTACGGCGGCACGACCGAGGTGCAGCTCAATGTCATCGGTGAGCGGATGCTCGGCCTGCCCCGGGACGCGTCGGTGACCGCCTGAGCGCGGTCACAGCCGTGGCCGCACCCACCCGCCGAAGGCGTCCTGGAGGGTGAGCGCCGCGGCGATCGACAGGTGGTCGCGGCCCGCACCCGCGACCACCTGTACACCCAGCGGCAGACCGTGGGCGCCCCGGCCCAGCGGCACCTGCGTCACCGGCAGCCCGGCGAGGCTGAAGGGGGCGACCGCGTCGGTGTGCCACGGCCGGCCGGTGGTGTGGCCGTGGCGCGGCGCTACGGAGGTGAGCGTGGGATGCAGGAGCAGACCGTCACCGATGGTCTCGGCGATCTCGGCGGCGGCCTCGTGAGCGGCGCCGGTGATCCGGCGCGCGGGGCCGGCGGGCACGCGGGCGGCGAGGAGTTCGCCGAGCGCGAGCAGCCGGGTGGGCAGGGTGTGGTCGCCGCGTGGGTCGACGAGTTGTCGGGGAGCCAGGATGTCGGCACCCTCACCGCGCATGATCTCGGCGAAGCTGATGCCGGTCTCCTTCGCCAGCACCATCGCGGTGAACAGTCCGATCATGCGCAGCGATCGCATCCGGACCCGGACGATCTCGGCGCCGGCGTTGTCCAGCGCGGCGGCCGCGCGATCGCGGGCGGCGAGCACTTCGCGGCCGACGCCGGGCGCGAACGCCCCGTCGAGCAGCACGACCCGCACCCCGCGCAGCGAGGTGGTCGCGGGGTCGCCGAGTGCCATGTCCCGCGCCAGCGGGTCGATACCGTCCGGTCCGGCCATGATGCGCAGCAGCGGCAGCAGATCGTCGGCGCGGCGGGCGATCAGGCCGTTCGCGCACAGCGCGGCGACGCCGTAGGGCGGGGGCCAGGCGCCGGTGGTCGGCAGCAGGCCGGTCGACGGACGATGCCCGAAGACGCCGTTGCAGAACGCCGGAATGCGGATGGACCCGAGCGTATCGGTGGCCAGGCCCAGCGGCGATCCACCGCTGCCGACCGCCGCGCCCTCGCCGCCGGAGGACCCGCCCGCCGTGCGGGTCCGGTCGTGGACATTGCTGGTGCGTCCGTACACGCGGTTGTCGGTCTCGATCCACATGCAGCCCTCGGCGGTGTTGGTCAACCCGAGCACGATCGCACCGGCGTCCAGAACACGGTGCACCACAGTGGCATTCGCGGTCGGCCGGACGTGCCTGCGGGCCAGGACCCCCGCCGTATTGGGCAGCCCGGCCACGGCCAGCGACTCCTTGACGGTGATCGGCACACCGAACAGCGGCGGCAGCGTCGCGGGGCCGGTCGCGAGGTGCGCGTCGGCCGCGTCGGCCTGGGCGCGCGCGGCCGCGTAGCGCTCGACGACGACGGCGTTCGTCGCGGGAGCGAACCGTTCGAGCACGGCGATGTGGGCATCGACCACAGCGCGGGCGCGCACCGCACCCGTGCGGATCGCGGCAGCCAGGCCGAGGGCGGACTCGTCGGTGATCGTCGTCTCGACCGGACTGGAACTCATGCGTTACAGTATTACGCACGATGTCAACTCGACTGTCTGTTGTCGGGTGGCCGTTCAGGGCACGCTGTGGGCGAAGACCAGGATGCCGCCGATCAGCAGGGCGATGACCTTCGCGACCTCGAGCGCGATATAGGCGTGATGGCTGTGCGATCGCGGTGCGTCGAGGCCGGCGAGCACGGCGTCGCTGCGGCGGGTCAGGCGCGGGCGCACGATCGCGACCTGGACGGCGAACACGACCATCGCCACCGTGAGCGTCCGGGTCGCCGCCGTGCCGGGGGTGTCGAGGAGGATGGCGACGAGAATCGTGATGGCGAGGACGAGTTCGGCGATATTGAGCGCGCGGAAGACCAGCCGGCCGATGCCGAGCCCGATCGGCACGGTCACCCCCGGCGCCCGGAATTTCAGTGGTGCCTCCAGGAACGAGATGGCCAGCACCATGCCCAGCCAGCAGAACGTCGCTGCGGCGATCACGGCCGACGCGGTCGTCATATCGATCGGGTCCTCTCCGTCGGCGTTCGTCCCCGACCACACCAGGATCGCCGATGGCCACGGATCTGTCCCGAGTCCGCCTCGGCCGGGTACCGGACCCGGCTGGGATACTGTCCGGGCCGGATCGCCCCGATCCGGTGCCCGATGGGAGGAATGTGACCGCACAGCGCGCTGATGGCCGGGCCAGTCGGTGGGACCGGCACCGCGCCGAGCGTCGGGACCGGATTCTCACGGCGGCGCTGACGGCCGTGCAGAGGCAGGGCGCCTCGGTGGGCGTGCAGGAGATCGCCGATCTCGCGGAGGTGCCGAGGTCGGTGCTGTACCGGCTGTTCAAGGACCGCCAGGACCTCGACGAACAGTTGCGGGCCCGCATCGTCGACGACCTGATGGCGGTGCTCGCCCCGACTCTCAATCCCGAAGGCACCGTGGCCGAGGCCATCGCGCGCTCGGTCGACACCTACGTGGGCTGGATCGCCGCCAACCCCCGGCTGCACTACTTCCTCGGCGCCGGGTCGGCGGCGGAGAAGCGGCCGAATTCACCGATCGTCTCCGGCACCAAGATCGCGATCGCGGGCACCGTCCGTGAGGTGTTCGAGAACGCGCTGCGGGCCCAGTCCGCGCCGGTGACGATCGCCGAGCCGATGGCCTTCGGCCTGGTCGGCTTCGTCGACGGCAGTGTGAACCGCTGGCTGAGCCGCTCCATGCAACCGATGGACGCCGCCGAACTGTCGTCCTACCTGCAGGGGGCCATCTGGGCGATCGTGGACAGCAGTCTGCGCCAGGTCGGTGTGATGCTCAATCCGCTGACGCCGATGGCCGATCTGGTGGCGCCGCCGGCCGAGGACTGACAACCGCCGTGGTGGCAGCCCGGACCGCGGCGAGCAGTTCGCTGGTGCAGCTCGCGAGGTCGAAGTCGGGTTCGGCGGCGACGCGGGCGATCACGCCGTTGCGCAGGGACAGCACGAACCCGGCCATCATGTCGGTGTCGAAGGCCCGGAATTCGCCGTCGCGCTGACCACGGGCCAGCAGGTCGGCCAGCTTCGCCCGATCCGCGGCCGCGAGCTCGCCCAGGATCGCGCTGTCGGTGGAGGCGGACTGGATGCGCAGCATCGCGACCAGATGGTGACGGTGCTCGCGCAGGAACGCGCTGTTCGCGGCGAGGAACCCGGCGAGCTGGTCGGCGGCGGTGCCCGGCTCCGTGCGGGCCACCACGAAGGCGGTGAAGTCGGCCAGGATGGTTCGCATCACCTCGGTGATCAAGTCCTGTCTGTCCCGGAAGTGGTAGGAGATCATCCCGGTGCTGCTGAGTCCGGCCCGGCGGGCGATCGCCGCGAAAGAAGAACGCGCGTAATCCGTTTCGGCGATGGTATCGATGGCCGCGCGCACGATCTGGGCGCGCCGGGCCTGCTCGGTGACGGTGCGCACGTCGCGACGTCCCGACCCGGTCATCACCACCCCGTGATCGCGAGCGTGAAGGCGTGCTGTTGCGGCGCGGCCCCGGCCGGCAGTTCGACGAGCAGGTCGCCCTCGCGTCGCTTCCAGGTCAACGCCGGTGGCCCGCCCACCAGGCCGACCGTGGCGCTGTCGGGGATTGTCAGCTCGCGCAGGGTGATCGGGCCGACGGGCTGGTCGGCGAGCACGATCGCGTGCACCGTGTCGCCGCGACGGGTGAAGCGCACCGCGTGCCCGTCGGTCGTGGTGGTGGCGGTCCGGTCCCCGGCGACCGTGTCGTAGATCGCCTCCGCGTTGCGCCCGAGCCAGGTGCCGAGGGCGCGCAGCGGCTCGCGCTGGAGCTCGGGAATCCGTCCCTCGCCGTCGGGGCCGACATTCAGCAGGAGATTGGCGCCGGCGGCGACCACGTCCACGAGCAGGTGGATCGCCTGGACCCCGGTGAGTGTATCGGCGGCGGTCTCCGCGGCGTTGTACCCGAAGGACCGGCCCAGGCCCCGGGTCAGTTCCCACGCACCCGAGGGCGCCGCGGCGGGGACGGCGTATTCGTGGGTCGCGAAGTCGTAGTGAAAGTCCTTGGGCGGGTCGGGAATCGGCCTACCGAGCGCGCCCATCGCCCGCAGCGCCAGCTCGAGGAAGCGCAGGTACGCGGCACGGGCGAACCGGTTTCCCGGCAGCTTCGGGCGCATCCAGCGATCGTTCACCACACCGTCGGGCACCGTGTCGTAGTAGTGCGCCATGATCTCGTGCGGATCCACCTGCGCCGGCCAGCCCATGTCGTTCCAGAGGATCGAGGGCGCGTAGGTGTCGATGAGCTCGCGCCACTGCGCGGTGGCGTAGCGCGCGTAGCCGGGGCCCAGGGCCTGATGGCGAATGAGGTCGGTCATGGTCCGCAGCGGCGTGGTCCGGAAGGTCCAGTTCATGCCGCCGCAATAGTAGAGGCCCATCCGCAGACCCCGCTGCCGCACGGCCACAGACAGTTCGCCGACGAGATCGCGGGAGCAACGGTAGTCCGACGGCATGTGCGGATTGCCGATAGCTGTCGGCCACAGGGGATATCCGTCGAGATGGCGTGCTACGAGCACGACGTATCGGGCACCCGCTTCGGTGAACAGGTCGGCCCAGTCGGTGACGTCGACCGCTCGCGCGGCCGCGTCGAACCGGGGCTGGAAGTCGGTGTAGCCGAAGTCCGCACCATAGGTGGCGGCGTGATGCATCGCGGTGGGGGACCCGGGAACCCGCATCGAATTGAGATACCACTCGGCGTACGGGATCCGGTCCGCGGTTGTCGCGCCGGTGGTGAGATCACGCATGAACGAGGTGTAGTCCGCGGTCCCTGGCGCCGCGAAGGCCGGAACCGAGTACGGACCCCAGTGCACGAAGATGCCGAGTTCGGCGTCGCGGAACCACGGCGGGACCGGGCGCGGCGCCAGGGAGTGCCTGGGCGGTGCGTAGCTCATCGGCACTCCTCGGTGTCGCGCGGTGCGCTCGGCCTTGCTCAGGTAAGCAAAAATCAGCATACCCGAGCAGGAAATCCTCGTTCGCTCGGCTCGGGGGCTCGCGTTCATCGCGGCTTCCCACTCAGCCCTGCGGCATCGGCAGCGGGATCACCACGCCCAGCGGCAGGGTGAGCTGCGGACCCGGGGTCGGGTCGGGGTCGGCCGGTGGACGGTCGGTGTCGGCGGGCTGCGGGCCGCACAGGATCCCGCATTCGATCGCGCCGATCACCGGGAGCGACACGAGGATCACCGGCTCAGGCGGCGGGGCCGGGGCCGGTGTCATCGGTTCGAGTGCCAGTGGGGATTCCGCTGCGGGGGAGGGTGTTTCGGGAGCCGGATCCACCGGTGGCCGCGTGGGTGTGACCGGGTCGAGAACGACCTCGACACGCACCGCAGCCCCGCCGGTGCGGTATCGCTCCGACCAGCCCAGGACGTCGGCCGCGTAGGCCGCCGAATAGTTGTAGCGCAGCACCGCTCGCTGCCGCGCCACGGCATCACGCAGATCGGTGCCGTCGGCGCACAGGTAGCGGGCCGCGGCCACCGTGGCGTCGAAGACATTGTGCGGGTCCGCCGTTCCGTCGCCGTTGCCGTCGGTGGCGTAGCGGCTCCAGGTGCTCGGCAGGAACTGCATCGGGCCGAGCGCCCGCACGAATCCGCCGTCGGCGGCGGGGATCACCTCGTTGCCGGGCAGGGTGCCGTCGAGGGCCGGTCCGAGGATCGGGCGCAGCGTGGTGCCCGCGGTGTCGGTGTTTCCCCGGTCGGCGTGGTCGGACTCGATCTTGCCGATCCCGGCCAGCAGATGCCAGCTGACGCCACATCCCGGCGTCGAGGATTGCAGGGACAGTTCGGCATTGCGGTAGGCGGCGAGGACGATCTCGGGAATGCCGAGCCCGACGGCGGTGCCGACCCCGTCGGCGACGTCGGTCGACGCGACAGCGATCGGTTCGCGCGGCGGCGTCGCGGTCCGCAGCTTGCGGGGCGGGGGTGGGGTGGGCGCCAGCAGTCCGACGACGGTCGACTCGCTCGGCGAGGACTCGACAGTGCTCGGCGCGGCGACGAATTCGGGAACCACCGGCGCGGCGACGCGGGCCGAACCGGTGACGAGCAGCCCGGCCGCGAGGATCGTGGTCGCGGCGAGAGGAGCGGAGCGCATGATGAGGAGGGCACCTTTCGCGGCCGCGAAACGGGCCGCCTGGAATCGGGAATGGGCGAAGTCGGCCGGTCGCCGGCCGGAGGTTGACGTGATCAGCGCACCGGGTATCTGCGGTCGATCAGGTCGAAGGCATGGGGCCGACCCGCGT
Source organism: Nocardia sp. No.11 (assembly GCF_038752175.1). NCBI lineage: Bacteria > Bacillati > Actinomycetota > Actinomycetes > Mycobacteriales > Nocardiaceae > Nocardia > Nocardia sp. No.11. The sequence goes on from NZ_JBCGFB010000034.1 coordinate 47,731, forward strand.
GGTACAGCGCGCTGTCGGCCAGTTCGAGCGGTTCCCACAGCGGCATCCGGAATCGCGGCGTGATCGGGACCCGGCTCGCCGCCGAACCGCCGGCGTGCAGCACGGCGTTCGCCGCCCGCCGCCCGCCTTCGTTCGCGCCGTCCATGCACGCGACATTGCGCTGGGTCCGGATCCAGTCGCCGGCCAGGAACAGGTTGTCGACGGCAGTGGTCGCGTCGGGCCGGTCGGCCCACGAGCCGGGCGTCGGGACGAACCCGGTGCCGTCGTGGGCCACGTCCGGTGTGCCGGGATCGCGGAGCGCGGGATCGATCATCCACGAATGCAGCAGGTCGTCGGTGAGCGGTTCGCCACCGATCCCGTCGAGGTGGGCGGTGAGCTGGGCCCAGGTCTCCGCGGCGATCTCGGCGGGGCTGCACTGGGCGGCGCTCTTGCGGTTGACCATGCCCGGGGCCGTCCAGTCGGCGATGATCGCCGACAGCACGTCGGCCGCCCCGCCGTCGCCGTAGCGGCCGACCGGTGTCCGCCAGAACTGCGCCTGGCTGATCGAGGTCAGTCCCCACGGTGAGTCGAGGTAGGTGACGGGTCCCCGCGCCAGATCGGTCCGCCTGCGCAGGAAGAACTGGATGCCGACCATCGCCGCCGACCGCAGCCGCGACACGTTCGCGAGCCGGGGATCGATCGCGAGAAGCTCGTCGGAGAACACCGCCGCCGCCTTGTCCGGCGGAATCGCGCAGAGGTAGTAGTCCGCCTCGACGCGGTGCCCGGCACCGGTGTGGTCGATCACCGTGGCGCCGCGCAGGTGCGCGCCGTCGGTCTCGAAGCCCGACAATCGGGCGCCGAAAGCGAAGGTGACACCGAGGGAGCGCAGATGGGTGACCCACGGATCGATGAACGTCTCCGAAGTCGGCCCGTCGAGCACCCGGATCGCACCGCCGTCGGCGAGGTTCGACAGCGACCACAGGTACTCCTCGCCGACCAGCCCCACCGCATGCGCGCTGCAGTCGCGGGAGATCGTCGACGCCGGCGCGCGGAGGAAACCGTCACCGAGGAAGCGGCGGTACTCGGCCGACGCGTTGTCCAGGCCGGCGAAATCGGTCCAGCTCATCCGCTCCCACTGGCCGAGTCGGCGTTCCTCGCAGCTCGAGACGTAGACCGCCAGCCGCTCGGCGGCGAAGAGCGCCTCGTGCGGGGGCAACCGGAACAGCGTCCCGAACACCGAGGCGAAGGAATCCGCGAAGTGCCGTGGCGTCATCGGGATCTGACCGGACGGCACCGGAACCGGCAGCGGGACGGCTGGATTGCCGCGCCCCACGCCCGCGATCATCGCCGCCTCGAGCCGGACCAGATTGTCGTGGACGCCGTTGCGGTTGCCGCGGAACGGAATACGGCGCAGGGTGTCGGCCAGGCCGCGGTGGCGGTCGACGAAGCTGCGGAAGCCGTGTTCGCCCGGCAGTGCCTGGTCGCTGTAGACGCTGCGGCACTGCCCGCCCGCCGTGCCGAGCCGTTCGTAGACGGTGACCGCGAAGCCGCGTTCGGCGAGTTCGTGCGCGGCGGTCAGTCCGGCGAGCCCGGCGCCGAAGACCGCGACGGTGCGTCCCTTCGGTGCGGTCACCCGGCGCCATGTCGGCCGTACGGTCCAGGCGGTCGAGATGTCGCCCACGGCGGTCGATTTCCGGAATCCGCGTCGCGGGGACTGCCAGTTGAATCCCATGTCTCGTCCAGTCGTCTGCCCAGCCGTCCTCGACGTGTGCGCGCCGTTGCCGGGTGTCGATACCCCTTCCTTATGTTAATGATGATTCTGGCTTTGTAGGCCGGAATTGGTCGATATAACAAATGTCCAGATCACCTGACGTCGGAACATAAGTTGCTGACAATTCTGACAACTCGAGGTATCGTTCGAGATGCTCGGCGACGACGTGCGTGGCGGAATCAACCCCTCGCCACAGCGTGCTCGCGCGTCGTGCCTCCCTCACGCGTCGTCCGCGACAGCCCAGCGAACTCACTGTCGCGGGGAACGGGTGATCGAGTAGCGCGGCGTTCGGAGTCGATGTGCAGCTCCGGACGCCGCGCACCGGACAGGCGGTCGGGCTAGTGCGGCAGCGGCCGGCCGAGCAGGACGGCCTCCAGCAGTGCGATCACGGTGTCCTGCGGGCAGATTCCGTCGTCGCCGAAGGTCCGTCCCAGATCGACGACCAGGCTGAACGCCGCATGCACCAGGATGCGCGCCTCGCCCAACGACAGTTCCGGTCGCGCCGCCACCACCAGGCGCGCCCACTCGGTGACGATCAATTGCTGGAGATGGCGCAGCGTCACCTGGTCGGTCTGGTCCACGTGCCGGAATTCCGCGTAGTAGACGAAAGTCAGCGCGCGTTCGTCGAACGACCCCGAGACGTACAGCGCGATCAGCGTGCCCAGCGCCGCGGCCGGCGACGTCGCGGCGGCGGTCGCGGGCCGGATCGCCGCCGACACCCGATCGGCCGCGCGGCGAAAGGCCGCCACCAGCAGATCGCTCTTGCTGCGGTGGTAACGGTAGACCGCCGACGCCGACGACAGATCGGCGGCAGCGGCGATGTCCTCCACGCTGACATTCGGATAACCGTGCTCGTGGAACAACTCGACCGCCCGGTGGAGCAGCACCTCGTGCTTGAACAGCGGCGGCCGTTCCGCGGCCCGGCGCACGCGCGTGCCGGTCGGCGAACCGGTGAGGTCGGCGTCGATCACCGCCCAGCTCACCGCACCGAGCAGAGCGGCGAGGGTTTTCGCGGGCACTGTCGCGTGGTGGTCGCCGATGCTGCTGATCACGGCGAAGATCGACACCGCGCGCACCGCGCGATCGTGCCCGTCCAGTTCCGGCCTGACCTCGCCGATGCGTGCCCGCAGGCTCGCGATGGCCACCGCGAACTGAGCGCTGAATTCCCGGTGGTCCTCGGGTTCCAGGTAGCGGCGTTCCCAGCGGGTCAGGGCAGCGGTGGGCCGGTTGGCGACGGTCGCGGCGACGATGGCGGCGAGCACGTGCTCGAGGCGCCGCCGTGGCGACCAGCCCGCCGCCTCCTCGGGGAGCTCGACCGCCCGCAGCGCCAGGCCGGACAGCCGCAGCAGCTCGGCGCGGAACAGCGCGTACTTGCTCGGAAAGTGCCGGTACAGAGCGGTGGAACTGATGTCGAGGCGACGGGCGATGTCGTCCATGCTCACACCGTGGTAACCGTGCGCGCCGAACGCCGCCGCCGATTCCGCGGCGATCTGCGCCCGGCGGTTCTTCGGCCTGCGCCGGACGGCGCGCGCGGGCACGTCCGAGGACGGGGCGCCGGCACGCGCGGACGTGCCACGGTGCCGGGGGGATAGCGCGCCGGGTTCGGTCACTGGGCGGGCGCTGTCGTCAGCGGGGAGTTCACCTTCTCGACCAGCCATCGGCCGTTGTCGTTGTGCAGGCGCAGCACCATGGACAGCTGGCCCGGTTTGGGCTTGTGCTCGGTGCCCAGACTGGAGATGGTCTGGCCGATCACCACGATCGCCTCGGCGGAGTTCTCGTCGCCGGTGCGGATCGCGCACTGGGTGTCGGTGACCTTCGAGGTGACCTCGCCCTGGGTGAGCACTTCGCGCAGTTCGCCGCTGGTGGCCTCGAACTGCTTCTTCCAGTCACCGGTCGAGCCGTCGAGGACCGCCTTGAAGTAGGCGTCGAGTTTCTTGCTGTCGTAGTCGGCCAGCACCGGTCCGTAGTGGCAGGCGGCTTCGCGGGCCTGCTGCTGTGCCGCGAGCAGGTCCTTGCTGCTCTGATTCTCGAAGAACAGGAACACCGAGGCCGCCAGCGAGGCACCCAGCAGCACGGCCGCGGCACCGCGCAGGCCGAGCTGCCTGCGGTCGATCGCGCGCCAGCGCGAGGACCACCCGGCCGCCATCGGAGTGGATGACGCTTCGGCAGGGGGCTTTTCGGAGCCGGTATCCGTGGCGGCCGTGCTGGTGCCGGTCGTCGTGGCGTCCTCGACGGGGGATTCGTCGGTGGGGGTGGGTTCGTTGCTCATCGCGGTGACTCCTTATCGAGGTGCCGGAACCGAGGGCTGGGACAGCTCGTTACCGGTGGCGCCGGGCGGGGGACCGGAGCCGTTGTCGGGACCGGCGGGGCGCGGCGCGTTGGCCGAGCCGCGGATCTGCAGCGCCGGATTGTCGGTGACGCAGTAGTTGTAGAGACGCACCCTGGTGTCGGTGGTCGGGGTGGTGGCCACCACGGGCACGGTGTCGTAGTCGCAGGTCGGGCGCGGCCAGGGATCGACCATCGTGAAGTACATGTTGTCGTGGGCGGGAACGCCGACCGCCTCGGCGAAGCGGCTCAGCGACGGGAACAGCGCCTCGATGGCGGGCTGGCGCAGCTTGGCCGCCCGAGTGATGGCGACCAGGTTCGTCACCAGATCGGTGATCGGGTTCTGCGTGCGGGAGACGAAGCCGCCCAAGGTGGCGAGCTGGCCCGGTCCCTGCTCGAGCAGGTGCCGCAATTCGGCGTCGGCGGCGGTGAACTGGCGAAACAGCGCGCTACCGGAGGCGGTGAGCGTGCCGAGATCGGGCTGCGCGTGCGAGGTGGTCGCGGCGATGACCTCGAGATTGCGGATGAGCTGTTCGGTCTGCGGGAGCAGATCGGTGAGGCCCGCCATGGCGCGGCTGAGCCCGGAGATCATGTTGCGCAACCCGTCCGGGCCGCCTGCCAGGGCCTTGTCGAGCTCGTCGACGATGACGGTGAGCCGTTGGGGATTCATCCCGGCGACGAGCCCGCTCATATTGCCCAGCACCGACTGCATCTGGACCGGCACCGCGGTGTCGGCCCGGCGCACGACCGCGCCGTCGACCAGGAACGGCCCGGACTCGCCGGCGGGACGGAAGTCCAGGTACTGCTCACCAGCCGCCGACAACCGGGCCACGGCGACGGTGCCGCCCACCGGAATCCGGGTGTTGCCGTCGATCTCGGCGACCGCGGCGATCCCGTCGCCCGCGACGCGGACGTCACCGACGCGCCCGACACGCACGCCACGGAAGGTCACGTCGCTGCCGGTGGTCAGACCGCCCGAGGTCGCCAATTCCACGGTGACGTCGAACCGGGTGCGGGTCGGATCGAACCGCAGGACCGCGCCGCCCAGGTACAGGCTGCCCATGATCAGCACCACGACCAGCCCGAGGTTGGCGACCGCGACGCGACGGCGGACCAGCCATTGCCACAACGGTGGATTCATCGGGGTCCCTCCTGCTGCGGCTGCGGAGCCTGCGGTGTACTGGTGACCCGGCCGATCACCTTGGCGATGACCTCGGCGAGGCTGCCCAGGAACGCGGGCACGTCGCCGGCCTCGGGCCAGCGGCTGCCGGTGGGGTCGGTGAGCGCGCCGACATCGAGGTAGGACAGGGTGGCGGCAACGGACAGGCTCGGGCCGCGCAGGCTGTCGGTCAGCGACGGGTACAGCGCGTGGAAGCCGTTCAGCGTGCCGGTGAGGTCGTCGCCCATCTGGGAGAAACCGTTCATGAGGTTCTGGATGCTCTGGAAGAGACTGACGAACTGCGGCCCGTTGGTCGCGCTGAAATCGCCGAGCGCGTCCATGGTGATCGCGACCCGGTTGATCAGATCGACGATGGCCTGATTGTTCTCGGCGAACAGGCCGATCAGCTGCGGAAAACTGTCCGCGGCGGCACCGAGTTCGGTCTTGCGCCTCGCCAATTCACCGGTCAGCACCGACAAGCCACCGAGCGTGGCGTCGAGGTCGCCGGTGCGCTGGTTGAGCGCGGAGATGACCGAGGTCATCTCGCCGACCAGATGCCGCAGCTGCGGCGCCTTGCCCGCGAAGATCGAGTCCAGCTCGGCGGTGACCCGCGCCGCCTGGTTGAGCCCACCACCGTTGAGCAGCATGGAGATCGAGATCATCAGCTGTTCCACCGAGGCCGCCGAGGCGGTGTACTCGGCACCGATGGTCGCGCCCTCCCGCAGCGGTGGCCCGGCGGCCTCGGCGCTGGGCAGTGTCATCGCGACGAAGATGTCGCCCAGCGGCGTCGCCTGGCGCAGCTCCGCGGTGGTGCCCTGGGGCAGTTGGATGTCGGCGCGGATCTGCATCTGGACATCGGCCAGGAACGAGGTCGTCGAAATGCCGGTGACGACACCGATATCGGTTCCACCGATCTTGACGTGGGCGCGATCGGGCAGATTCAGCGCGTCGCGGAAGGTGGCGTGCAGGGTGTAGCCGGGGCCGCCGATGCCGGGTTCGGGCATGGGCAGGTCGGCCACGGTCATCGAGCACGCGGTGCTCGTCGAGGCGACGGCGGCGGCGCACAGGGTGGCTGCCAGTGCCGAGCGGAGGTTCATTTCGTCAGTCCCAACAGCGCGGCGGTGAGCCCGAAATCCGGGCCCATATCGGCGATCTTTCCGGTGCGGCAGCCGTCGAGACGCATCTGGACGCGCTCGCAGAACAGCGACAGTGCCTCGCTGTCGAGGACGATCTTGTCGAGCAGACCGTGCAGGCGCAGTGCCTGGCGTTCCCGGCTGACCGCGTTGTCGACGTTCTGGAACAGCAGCGGCGCGACATCGACGACCTCGGTGAGATTGCGGGCGTTGGCCCGCATCTGGGCGGCGATGGCCACGAACTTGGTGAGCGCGCCCGCGAGCTGGTCCTGGTTCTGGCCCAGCACCGAGGAGGTGTTGGTGATGAAGTCGTCGAGCTGGGTGAGCACCGCCTGCAAGCCGGGGGACTGCTGGCCGAACAGCGCGATCAGCTCGGTGATCCGGCCGCTGAAATCCCGGACGGTCTGGTCGTTCTCGGCGATGATCTGGGTGATCTCGCTGAGCTCGACGATGGTGTTGGCGATCTGGTCCTTGTTGGCGAAGGTCACCTCGAACGCCGCGGAGAGCTCGTCGAGGGTTTCGCGTAGCCGGTCGCCGTTGCCGTCGAGCAGCGGGAACAGGATCCGGCTCGCCATCGGGCCGGTCTCGTTCCCACCTTTGAGCGCTTCGCCGAGCTGATCGAAATTGGCCAGGATGCGGTCGAGCTCGACCGGTGTCCTGGTGCGCGCCAGTGGCAGATGCGCGCCGTCGGCGAGTTCGGGACCCGAGCCGGTGTAGGCGGGGGCCAGTTCGACGTGCCGGTTGGTGATCAGCTGCGGGGAGACCAGTGCCGCCATCGCCTCGGCCGGGATCCGTACATCCCGGTCGACCGACATCACCACCTCCACGTAGCCGCCCCGCGGGGTCACCGAATCGACGACGCCGACCGGAACGCCGAGCACCGAGACCTCGTTGCCCGGGTACAGCCCGGCCACGTTCTCGAAGTCGGCGCTGATCCGCTTCTGCTGGCTGACCATCCGATCGCCCAGCCCGGTCACGCTGTCGGGCAGCAGTGCGCAGCCCGAGGCGAGCAGCGCGGTCAGGCACACCGCCGCCAGCTTGCTCGTGTGTCGTGTGTTCATCAGTTGCACCCCTGTACGGCTTGCGCGAAGCACAGCCAGTTGTCCGGGAAGATCCACGGCGCCCAGATCTCGCCGTAGGGCCCGTTGCCGACGACGTTGTTGAACTGGCGCAGCGCGACCGGGGCGATCTCGTAGAGCCGGTCCAGGTTCTCCTTGTTCTTGGTCAACCCGTCGGCCATGGTGTTGAGGTTCTGGATCAACGGACCCAGCTCGCCGTTGTTCTCGATGCCCATGTCCTGCAGCAGTTTCGACATGGCCGCGACATTGTCGAGCAATTGGGTGAGCAGGGTCTGGCGCTGCTGGACGGCGGCGCCGATGGCCTCACCCCTGGTCAGCAGCAGGAGCACGCTGTTGCGATTGTCCGAGACCAGCTGGGAGACCTGGTCCATGCTCTTCAACAGTGTGTCGACCTCGTCGCGCCTGCTGTTGATCACCTGCGCCAGCGCGCCGATGCTGTCGAGGGCCTGCACCGCCAGTGCGGGGGAGTCGCCGAGCTGGGTGTTGAGCACATCCAGTGCCGTGCGCAGCTTGGTCGGGTCGATCCGTTCGATGCGCTCGAACGAGGAGGTGTACTTCGGATCCTGCACGACCTTGCTCAGGTTGTACGGCACCGAGGTGTGGTCGAGCGCGATGCGGTTGCCGGGCAGCCCTTTTCCGTTGCCCGGGGTCAGCTCGATGTGCAGGCGGCCGAGGATCGTCGACATCTTGATCGCGGCGCGCGCGTCGGGGCCGAGGCGGATGTCGCCGCGGATTCGCAGCGCGACTTCCACCCGGTCGTTCACCAGCCGCACGGCCTGGACGGCGCCGACCTCGATGCCGGCGATGTCGACCGTCGCGCCCGGCCGCACGCCGGCCGCCTGCGCGAATTCGGCGTCGATCGTCTTGTCGCCCAGGCGGACCTGGGCGAGCAGGCTGGACCCACCGAGCAACAGCACCACCGCCAGCGCCGCGGACAGGCCGAGACGCAGGTAGCGGTTGCGCCGCCAGAACTCCGGAACTCGTGCCCGCATCATCGGCACACCCCCGACTGCGAGTTGCCGCCGACCTGGGAGAACAGGCCTTCGGGCAGCACCACACCCCACAGCGAGACGTCGAGCCGGCAGATGTAGGCGTTGCCGTAGGTGCCGTAGCTGGTGAAGCGGGCCACGCCGTTGAGGAAGTCGGGCAGCTCGACCGCGCCGCGGTCCAGCGCCGCGCCGTTGTAGAGCAGCATCATCACACCGGTGGTGGCGTCGCGCTGCGCGGCGCCCAGGCCGGGCTTGACCTCGCCGATCAGCGAGACCAGGGAGTTCGTCGCGCCCGCGACGCGTTCCACGGAGCTCTTCAACGACTGTCCTTCGGCGTACAACCCGTCCATCAGGCTGCGGGTCTGGGTGATCAGGGTTTCCAGTTCGCCACTGCGCTTGGCCAGACCGGCCAGGACCGAGCTGAGGTTGCTCAGGACGTCGCCGAGGATCTGGTCGCGCTCACCGAAGGTGCTCGCCAGTTGGGCGGCCTGGGTGATCAGCGCCGCCAGCGACACCTCGTTGCCCTGCAACGCCTGGATGAGCGTTTCCGACAGCGAGTTGATCTGGTCGGGTTGCAGGACGCTGAACAGCGGCTCGAATCCGGACAGCAGCGTCGAGACGTCGAACGAGGGCTCGGTGCGGTCCAGCGGAATCTGCGCACCCACGGGGACGACCGTGCCCGCGCCCTCGCCCGGGGCCAGGGCCAGATAGCGCTGCCCGATCAGGTTCTGGTACCGGACCAGGGCTTTCGTCGTGTCGGTCAGGTGCTGGCGGGCTTCGATGCGGAAGTCGACCTCGGCCGTGTACTCGGGGGTGAAGTCGATCTTGTCGACCCGGCCGACGCGGACGCCGGCCATGCGGACGTCGTCACCCACCCGGAGCCCGAGGACGTCGGTGAACACCGCGGAGTACGAGCTGGTCTCGCCCGCGACGCTGCGTTGCAGGGTGGACCAGATGGTGTAGGTGAGCACGGTGGTCAGCACCACGAAGAAGCTGAAGCCGATCAGTGGCTTGGTGTATTTCACTGGCGCAGGCCACCTTCGGTGTCGGGGACGAGGGGAACGGTGCCGATGATCGAGCCGAGCAGCAGCAGCTGGGTGAAGTTCGGCCGCCCGCCGACCAGCGCCGACACCGCGGCCACGCCGGTGAGGCTGCGCGGCTGCGCGGCCGGGGGCTGATCGGTCGCCGCGGCGGGCGCGGTGATTCCCGGGATGGCGGGCAGGCCGGGAAT
>NZ_JBCGFB010000035.1:0-3383 GCF_038752175.1 Nocardia sp. No.11
TGCCGCCGATCGCGGCCGGGTTCGCCCTGGCCGCGCTCGTGGTGCTCGCCGCCGCTAGGACGCAGCGGCGGGCACCACGCCCGCGGCGAGCGCGTCGGTGACCATCCGGGCGACGATGCGCGCGAGTTCCGTTGCGCGCGTAAGGTCCTCGTCGAGCACGACGATCCACGCGAACAGCGGACCGAGCAGCAACGCCTGCGCGATCGCCGAATCGGGGCGACGAGCCAGGTCACCCCGGGTGATCGCGCGGTCGAGCAGCGTGCCGATGACGGAGTTGCTCGCCGATCCGCTCGATGAGCGCGGCCAGGTCGCCCTCGAGCGAGCCGGTGTCGGCGGGCGGAGCCTCGTCCAGGCCGTGCACCACGACCGCGAACGTCATTCCTGCTTGGTGGCGAAGCGGCGGTAGATCGTCGCCTTGCTCACCCCGGCCCGCGCCGCGACCGCGTCGACGGTGAGTGCCGCGGACCCGGACTCCTTCAGCACGCCGGTCTCGAAGATCCCGGCGTAGCCGGTCTCGGCCCGGATCGCCGCGACGACCTCCGGATCGTGGTACAGGGTGAGCGGGAAGATCTCCGTCGCCCCGATCGGCACCAGGGCGTCACGGGGCGGGCACACCCACCGCCGGCGTGACCAGGACCGGGAGCACCAGCAGACGGCGCAGGATTCGCATCGTCCGCAAACTAGACGCCCGTCCAAGAGTTAGCGAGGGTTTCGCTCGAGGCAACGCAAACCGTTGTTTCCGCGTACGAACCACGGCTTGGATGGCCGGGTTCACCCTCAGCGAGCAATTCGGGAGTATCAAGTGAAATTCCGTCGGGTACTGGCGATCCCGGTCCTGGTAGCAACCGCGGCCCTCACCCTCACGGCGTGCGGTTCGGACGACACCGAGTCCGGCACGGTGGTGCGTATCGGCACCACCGACAAGGACAAGGCCTGGGACGTCTTCGAGCAGAAGGCCAAGGAGCAGGGCATCACGCTGAAGATCACCAACTTCTCCGACTACAAGCAGCCCAATGCCGCGCTGTCGCAGAAACAGATCGATGTCAACCTGTTCCAGCACCTGCAATTCCTCGGCCAGTACAACGTGGCGAGCTCGGACACGCTGACCCCGATCGGCTCGACCTACATCGTGCCGCTGGGCCTGTACTCCACCAAACACAAGGCACTGGCCGACATCCCGGCCGGCGGTGAGATCGCGATCCCCAATGATCCGACCAACCAGGCCCGCGCGCTGTTCGTGCTCCAGGCCGCCGGACTGCTGAAGCTGACGGGCTCCTCCGCCCAGCCCACCCCCGCCGACATCGACAAGGGCGCCTCCAAGGTGAAGGTGACCCCGGTCGACGCCGCGCAGACCGCGCTGTCGCTGGCCTCGGTCGACGGATCGGTGATCAACAACACCTTCCTCGACCGCTCCGGCATCGACCCGCAGTCGGCCCTGTACAAAGACGATCCGAAGAACCCGTCCGCCGAGCCGTACATCAATGTGATCGTCACGCGGGCCGAGGACAAGACCAACCCGACCTACCTGAAGCTGGTCGAGATCTGGAAGGACCCGGCCGTGGCCGCCGCGCACGCGGAGGTCACCAAGAACACCGCGGTCGCCGTGACCCGTCCGGGCGCCGAGCTCGAGCAGATCCTCGACCGGGTGCAGCAGGGCATCCGCGCGAACAAGTGAGCGCACCCGAGGCCGCCGTCGAATTCCGTTCGGTCACCAAGGTCTTCGGCCGCGGCGCCGAGCGGCACGTCGCGCTCGACGACGTCGATCTGCGGATCGAGGCGGGCGAGATCTTCGGCGTGATCGGCTATTCCGGAGCGGGCAAATCGACCCTGGTCCGGCTGATCAACGCCCTGGAGAAGCCCACCTCGGGCACGATCACCGTCGCCGGCGCCCCGATCACCGGGGTGCGGGAGTCGGCCGTGCGCACCCTGCGCCGCGATATCGGCATGGTGTTCCAGCAGTTCAACCTGTTCCGGTCGCGCACGGCCGCGGGCAATATCGAATATCCGCTCAGGGTCGCGGGCTGGAAGCGCGCCGAACGCAAGGCGCGCGTCGCCGAGCTGCTCGACTTCGTCGGCCTCACCGACAAGGCGCGCGCCTATCCCGATCAGCTCTCCGGCGGTCAGAAGCAGCGCGTCGGCATCGCTCGTGCCCTGGCGACCTCGCCGTCGCTGCTGCTCGCCGACGAGGCGACCTCGGCGCTGGACCCGGAGACCACGGCCGAGGTGCTGCGGCTGCTGAAGAAGATCAATGCCGAGCTCGGGGTGACCATCGTGGTGATCACCCACGAGATGGAGGTGATCCGCGCGGTCGCCGACCGGGTGGCGGTGCTGGCCGAAGGCCGGATCGTCGAATTGTCGCCCACCTTCGATGTCTTCGCGGCACCGCGGGCCGCGTCGACCCGCTCGTTCGTGGCCACCGTGCTGCACAACCGGCCCGACGCGGCCGAACTCGAGCGGCTGCGCGACCTGCACGGTGGCCGGCTGGTCACCGTCGACGTCGACGACGACAGCGGGATCGGCGCCGCGCTGGCCGCCGCGGCCACGGCCGACGTGCGCTTCGAGATCGTCTACGGCGGGGTGAGCACGTTGCAGGACAAGACCTTCGGCAGCATCACCCTGGCGCTGCACGGTCCCGACGACGCGGTGGACCGCGTGATCGCCGACCTGGAGCGGAGGGCGCGCTGATGGAGACCAACTGGGAGAAGTTGCGGCCCACGCTGTTCGAGGCGATCGGGACCACCGTCTATCTGGTGGGCGTGACCTTCGTGGTGGCCGGGGTGATCGGCCTGGCGCTGGGCACCGCGCTCTACACCACCCGCAAAGGCGGGCTGCTGGCGAACGCGCCGCTCTATCTGGTGCTCAACGTGCTGGTCAACATCGTGCGCCCGATCCCGTTCATCATCCTGCTGGCCGCGCTGGGTCCGGTCACCCTCGAGGTCGTCGGCACCACGATCGGCACCGAGGCGGCGCTGTTCGTGATGATCGTCGCGGCCTCGTTCGGCATCGCCCGGATCGTCGAACAGAACCTGGTGACGGTCGATCCGGGAGTGATCGAGGCGGCGCGCGCGGTCGGCGCGGGTCCGCTGCGGATCATTCTCACGCTGCTGATTCCGGAAGCGCTCGGGCCGCTGATCCTCGGCTACACCTTCGTGGTGATCTCGATCGTGGACATCTCCGCCATGGCGGGCACGGTCGGCGGCGGCGGCCTCGGCGATTTCGCGCTGGTCTACGGCTATCAGCAATTCGATTGGGAAGTCACGATCGTGGCGACGCTGATTATCATCGCCGGCGTGCAGGGCGTGCAGTTCTTCGGCAATTGGCTGGCCCGGAAGGTATTGCGGCGCTGAGAATATCGGCGACGAAGAAAAGCGGGGTGGGGGGCG